>CAJYKO010000042.1 GCA_913775215.1 uncultured Devosia sp.
GTGCTCTTCCGATCTAAGACGGCCTCACCTATACATTCCACCTGCGCAACGCAAAGTGGTCCGATGGTGAGCCGGTCAAGGCGTCGGACTTCGTCTATGCCTGGAAGCGCGTGCTCGATCCCAAATCGGGCGCTATGAATTCGCAGATGCTCTACCACATCGTCGGCGCCGAAGAGGCCTATGGCGGGGGCGACGCCAGCGCGATCGCGATCTCGGCACCCGATGACAAGACGCTGACCTTCACGCTCAAGCAGCGCGTGCCCTATATGCTGCAGCTTCTCAACTACCCGACCTTCTATCCCGTCCGCGAAGACGTCGTCTCGGCTGATCCCGAAGGCTGGACGCGAAATCCCGCGACCTTTATCGGCACCGGCCCCTTCCGCGTGACCGAATTCAATCAGGGCGAATCCGTCGTCTTTGAAAAGAACCCCAATTATTATGACGCCGACGCCGTCAGCCTCGACAAGCTCACCTTCCGCCTGATCCCCGATCCAGCAACCGCGCTCGCCGCTTTCGAAGCTGGCGATGTGGATGGCATCGAAGCTGTTCCGGCGCCGGAAATTCCGCGCCTTTCCGTCGAGTCCGACGGCTTCATGATCGTTCCCGCTCTCGGCACCACCTATGCGTTCTTCAATCCGCACCAGGCGCCGCTCGACAATATTCATGTGCGCAAAGCGCTCTCGATGGCGATTGATCGCTCGGAAATCATCGAATTCGTACTGCAGTCGGCCGATACCCCGGCTCTCGGCCTCGTGCCGCCGGGCATGAGCCTTGCCGGCGAAGATTTCACCGAAGGCCGCGATACTTTTGGTCTTTCGGAAACCGCCGATGTCGAAGGCGCTCAGGCTGAACTGGCCGAGGCCGGTTTCCCCAATGGCGAAGGCTTCCCCAAGACCGTCTTCGTCACCTATTCCTCCCCGCCGATCGAAAAGCTGCTCGAAGCTATCCAGCAGATGTGGAAGGAAAATCTCAATATTGACGTCGAGATCCAGGCATCCGAGTGGCAGGTCTATTACCCGGAAGTGCAGAAGGTCGAATACCAGATCGCCCAGATGGGCTGGGGCGCTGACTACCCGCATCCGATGACCTTCCTCGACAACTTCGTCACCGGTAGCGCCAACAATCTGGCCAATTGGTCCAACCCCGACTACGACGCGGCGATCGAAGCCGCCAAGGCAACGGGCGATGAAGCGGAGTCGCGCGATGACATGCGCAAGGCCGAGGCCATTTTGATGAATGACCACATCATCCTGCCTCAATATCACCGCTACAATTACATGATGATGAGCCCCAAGGTGACCGGGTTCTGGCGCTCGCCCCTCAACGTCCCCTACTTCCGCGACGCGGAAATCGCAGAGTAAGACCCTTGGCTCCCGCCTTCTGGCGGGAGCTTCCCCTATCACCGACAGCACCGAGATTGGCCCAGCTACGCCGCGTATTGACCGTCTGACCGAGCGATTGAAGGCGCTGCGTGGGCGCCTCGGTGAACTTGAGGAGATTAGCCGGCAGTTGGAAGCCGCGCCCGACGGGCAGATGTCAAACTGCCTATGATCGAAACCGGCCAACTGGCGGGAGAGGAACGACAATCCGCCTTGGACAATTTCCTCCAATATGCGCACCAAGCTCCTACGGTGAGCTCATATGACAAACTCTGCCCCTGACACCTATGGCTCAGAGCTGCGTGCGCCGATGTGGAGCACTCCATTCATATCCGTCATGTTCAGCGGAACCACGCAGATGCAATCTGCGCTTCTAGGGGGCAAGGTGCAGCAGAGCCGGTGCCGCGCATGGTTTGTACCTCGTCATGGAAGTCGTTATGTCCCGATCCCGCATCCATAACATCTGCTTTGCTTTTCTCGTCGTCCTGATCAGCATCGCCTTGATCTGGCTCATTCTGCCCTAGTTCAGCGCCATCCTCGGGGCAATGATCCTGGCAATCCTCTTCAATCCCCTGCAGCGGCGGCTGACGATCTGGCTCGGCGGGCGCCGCAGTCTGGCCGGAGTTTTGAGTGTGCTCACTTGCGTCTGCGTCGTCGTCATCCCTGCGAGCTTGGTCGTAGCATCGCTGTCGACAGAAGTGACGGCGCTCTATCGGCAGATCCGTGATAGCAATTACAGCCTGACCACCGCAGTCACACAATTGCGGGCCATTCTCCCTGATTTTGCCAAAAGTGCGCTCGACAATCTCGACCTCAACAATCTCGGCGAACTGCAGCAAAACCTGATGTCGGGGCTGTCGGCGGTCGCTCAGAATATTGCCAGCAGCGCCTTCGGCATAGGCCAAGGCGCCCTGCATTTCTTCGTCCTTATCGCCATCATGCTCTATGTGCTGTTTTTCCTTTTCAGGGATGGCAAATCCTTGCTGGCAAGCATCAGAAGGGCCGTACCGCTCGATCGGCGCCGCACGGACGAGATTGCCCGACGCTTCGTGTCCGTCGTCAAAGCCACGGTCCGCGGCAACCTTATCATCGCCATCATTCAGGGCGGTCTCGGCGGTTTGACATTCTGGATCCTGGGGCTGGAAGCGCCACTCCTCTGGGGCGTGGTCATGGCAATTTTCTCGCTACTACCTGCGGTTGGCGCCAGTCTGGTATGGGCCCCCTTCGCCGTCTATCTTGGCCTCTCGGGCGAGATAACCAAGGCGATAATCCTGACCCTGATCGGATCAGTGGTCATCGGCATGATTGATAACCTGCTTCGTCCGCTGCTGGTCGGCAGGGAAACCAGCATGCCTGACTATGTCATCCTGATCTCGACGCTAGGCGGCCTATCGATCATGGGGCTTAATGGCTTTGTGCTCGGCCCGCTGATCGCTGCGCTCTTCATTGCCATATGGGCCCAAGTCGCCGAAGACCTTGAGGACGATAGAGCGCCGAAGCGGATCGACCAAGATTCGACGCCCAGTTGATTTCAAGCCGGGTGCACCACCTCCGACACAACTCGCCCGATACCAGCCGTCCCCGGCAATTCCCCACAAGGGCAATCAAGACCTGCAGCGCAGCGGAGATCATAAGCACCCCTTTAATGCCAAGCCAACCTATCTTGCTTGATGCTGTCTGTCCTCGATTGTACGCAGATCAAAGAACGTCAAAAATCGCTTCGTTCGACGTCGCATATTCTCGGCCCTGGAAATGTCTGGATCATCAGCAAATAGCTTGGCCGCTGCGGTTGCCAGGTGAGTGAAAGACATCGGCATGACGGAACCCGATAAGGCTAAAGCCTCTGGAAAATGGCGCACCAGATTTCTCGCCGCGGTCGGCGGGATAACGGCCGCGCTGCTCTCGCTCGGCTATTCGGTGTCCAAGCAAAACGCGACCGACACCGTGCCTAAAGTGGGAGTCTCAACGCTCATCGATGCAGGCCGCTGGAATGTTTCGATCCTCAAAGCCAGTTCTGGCCCGGATTTACCAACTGGGCTCTCCGTCTCGCCTGGGCTAAAGGCAATCGTCGTCGAAATGCTCTTGGAAAACATCTCCTCCGAGAGCTCCAATCTTTATGGCGACCTCGTCATGCTCTCCAATTTTCCCGATACGCAGAAGCCTCACTATTATCTCCTCAGGGACCGCTCGATCCTCTGGGACCTGCAGCCACGCATGCCGGAGGCGGTCGCCGCGGTCTGGGAAGTCCCGGCTGACCTTGAACTCCCGCCTGTGTTGGAGGTTCGTGTGCAAGGCGTGCAGTTCAAGCCTCGGGATAACCTCTATGCGGCACCCGGCTGGTTTCCGCACGGCGATGTGGCTCAGGTCTCTCTTCCTCTATCTGCATCTGAGCCCGGGAATGCACGGTGATGCGGCACGTTATGAGGATTCTCGCTATAGTCTTTGCGGCCCTGGTGCTTGCTGCGCTTCAAAGCACGACGCCTCCCTATGCCATGCTAACAGGGCCGATCAGGACCGCGGGACATCAGTCCGACACCGTTGCCAGCGCAACCCTTTCCCTTGCGATCGAAGATATCTCCAACGCTCGCACTATTGAATATGAGCATTTTGGCAAGGCCATGAAACTCGAGACCTCGGGCGTCTGGGTGGTCATCGACGCGCGGCTGCAGGCCTTCCGCCAGACGATGCCCATCCGCGCGGCGACCCTCGTCGGGGCATCGGGCCGCTGCTATCGCCAATCCGAGCGCGCTGCTGGGGCACCCGATAGCCTTGCGGCTAAAACGCTGCAGCCGGGCTTACCGACCACCGGTATTTTCATTTTCGAGCTTCCCGAAGACGAAACCACCGACATGACGCTGGTGGTTTCCGAGCAATATGACCCGCAGTTGCAGGATGAGGTTTCGGTCAAGCTCGATCCCCTTGTCGCCGCTCCACAAGACCAGCTAGACCTTGGCCTGAATGGCGATTGATCGAGAACACAAAAAGCGCTTATTTGCCCTTGCGAGCCTTCCGGTTCTGGTCGTTGTGGCCGTGCTGATCAATGCCGCACGCAATATTGACGACTATCGCCATCGTATCGAAGCTGACATCAGCAAGAGCGACGCCGCGCTCGACTATGCCGGAGCAACCTGGAGCCTCAGCCAGATCCGGCTGATCGGCGATGGTCGTGATACCGAAGTCCGCTTTCCCGGAGAAATGCGTCTCATCATCGTTCGGCTTTCGGCTACGGCCATAGAGCAGATCGGCGAAGGCTGGGGCCAGTGCGAGGTCGGCCTCGTCGATGGAACCGGCCGCCGCTGGCTTCCTCTTGACGTCGTTCTGTCCCACGACATCAGCCGCGATCTTGCTCCCGCTGATGAGCCGCTCGATGGCTGCGGTATCACCTCTCTCAATCCGCCGGCGCCGGGCGCAACGACGATAGTTGAAGAAAAGTTCGTCGTGCCGGAGAGCGCCGTGGCGTCTCTCTCCCTCAGGCTCAGCGTCGGCCCACTGCGCCCCGCTGCCATCGCCTTTCCGCTTGGTCTTGATCACAGCTAACCAGCGCTTCAGCCCTGCTGCCGGCCGCGCCATCGCCTCCCTTGCGCGAAGCCGACTTCAAGCGTCGCGGCAAGCAGGCAAATCTTGATCGGCGTCACCAAAAGGCCCTCGCCGGGATCGCTCGGCGTACCGATGAAAGGCGAAATGACCTGCGCGATGATTTGCCAAAGCGGCAGATCATGCGGACCGATGATCTGGGTCAGCCCATACCATGTCCAAGCCGAAAACCAGTCCAGCATTCGATAGCCAAGGATCGCCACCACAACCAGCACGACGCCCGACTTCAGGGTCAGGCCGATACCTTCGGCAAGCGCTTGATAGCGCTTGATCGTGCCCGCACCAAACTGGGAAATGAAATCCCGCACCGGCTTAGGCAAGCCCTTCCAGCGCGACACAATCCGAGAAAACCGCGCATCGTCGACCGCTGCATTGGCGTTGACGTCATAGCCGTAGACAAGGGCGGCAATGGTCAGCCACACCACGGGATAAAGACCGTAAAAGAAAAGGCTCGTCAGACGCAGCCCCGGCGGCGGGGATGCAAATTCGGGAGGAAGCGGCACAGCCGATTGCGCAACCGCATCCCTCACCGGCGATAGAGCACCAAGAAACGAACCGATCACGTCGGCGATCTGCATGAGCCAGGCGGCGATATCGCTCTGCCAGATCGACAAGGCAAAGATCGCGATGAAGGCCCAATTCGCTTCGCAGAGCACGGTCAGCACCGGCCAGATCCAGGCCCGCGACCGCTTGTGCATGGCCTTTGCAAACCTGCGCACGGCCCAGGCGATCACGATGGGCACGGTCAGCCAAGCACCGCCGGTCACCGCCAACAAACTTTTCTCTTCGCCGGCCAGAAAGAGACTGAAGGCAAGGCGCGAATAGTCCCTGAGCGTATCGCCCAGAAAGCCCCAGGCGGCATAAAAGGCAAAGAAGGGAACGAGCGTCAGGGTGAGAACGCTGACAAAATCATGCGATTTCGGCTCGCTCGGAGCATCATCGGCCCCGGTGCTCTCCGCTATCCGAGCGGCGTTTTCGAGGGCAGGCATTCCCGGACGCACCGTTTCAAACAGTGCAACGATAATGATCAGCTTGAGCAAGACCACAAGTGCGAGAACAGAGAGCCCGGCCAGCGAATTCCATCGGCCCAGCGCGGCCGCAAATTCATT
>CAJYKO010000043.1 GCA_913775215.1 uncultured Devosia sp.
CGCGCGACGACGATGCTGCGGCCTTGTCCCGGCATGAATGTCTGTGGCGGTGTATCCGCCCACTGGCATCCGGTCTGGCAGTCCTTGACCGGCGGCGTCGTCACCGTGCTCGACTGGAAGTCGGTGACGGTATCGACCCGGATGTAGAGCCCGTTGCAATCGGCGATCAGAGCCGACGTGCGGTTGCAGACGTCGGCGCGAAACTGTTCCAGTGTCATGCCGCGTTGCTGGACCTGACCGGTGCGGATTTCACGAGAGGCGTCGTTCACCGCGCTTTCGAGCACGTTGCCGGCCAAAAACACCAGCGCCGTCTGCATGATCCCGGCCAGGATTCCGAAGAATGGAAATGCCAGCAGCCCGAACTCGAGAGCCGTCACGCCGCGCTCGTCGCGTCGAAACACGCGGAGGCTTCTGGCGACTTGGCTGCAGAGGGCGCGGATGGGCAACATGCTTTCGGCAACGGGATTGCGATCACGGCCAGCATTGCGCGGCGTGTCTGACTCAATCGTTACCGGTTGCGGGCGTCGGGCGTGCCTTCGCCCAAGAAGGTCAATACGAGGTTAACCTCAGTTCGTTGCCGACTGCACGAGTTGCGAGGAAGCCAGCGTCTGCGTCGAGAACGTGGTGTCGTCGCCCATCATCACCACAGGCTGGCAGGTCGGCGCGCACGCAAGGGTAGTGCGGTTGAGGCCCTGGTAGACCGTCATGGTGCCGGCCGTCATCTGCGCCACCTCGACCAGGGTATCGGCCACCGGCTGCCCCTTGCCATCGAGAATGATGAGATTGGTCTGTCCATAGCTCTTGCCGGTCAGCACCAGCGTCTGTGGGTCCTGGATGGTGACGTCGGCAATTCCCGGATTACCGACGATAACCGTGGCCGCCGGTGCGCTGATGCGAAGAATGCGCGCCATGTTGACGTTGACGGTGATCGGCCCGCCATCCTGCGCGAAGCTGGGCAGGACACTACCGAAGCTTGAAAGGGCAACGGCGAGAAGAGCAATCGAACGCAGCATGTCGGCAGATCCAGGAACGCGGATACGATAGCTCTATGGTGGCGCGGAATGGTAAATACTTAGCAAATTTGATCCTATCCGCGAAAATTTCAGTCAACCACAAGCATTTATGGAATAGCGGGGTGCCCTAGGGAGTATTACGCTCTTGAACGAAGTAAAGCATGGCATGGCTTTGGGGCTTTATAAAATTGCTTCCAACCCGTTAGGCATTTGAATACCAAGAGTTTTTCCGGCCAATTGCGGGCGCCGCAACCGGTCTGCGCTTAACTCAATTTCAACTTGTAGACCGTAGCTTTTGCTCATGTTCGATGTGTGAAACCGCTGCGGCGTTCACCCAACGACGCGTAACAAATGGAGCCTGGGAATGAACATTTTCGCACGTTTCGCCAAGGATGAGTCCGGCGCGACCGCAATCGAATACGGCCTTATCGCCGCTCTGATCTCTGTCGGCATCATTGCCGCTGTCGGCCTGCTCGGCAACAACCTGGCGCTGGTCTTCAACCGTATCGCCAACAGCCTCAAGCTGTCGTAAGCCGTCACGACACGCATCGAGAACGAAAAGGGAAGGCAACCGCCTTCCCTTTTTCGCTTTCTTAAGCCCTCCATGCGAGGATGGGCCCGTTGCCGCACCGAGGTTTTGCGACCATGTCGACCCTGGCCCTTTTGTTCTTTCCTGCTGCAATGGCCTTCGCAGCCTCGTCCGACCTCCTGACCATGCGCATCTCCAACAAGCTGGTCCTGCTGTTGACGGCCGGATTCGTCGTCCTGGCACTCGTCATCGAGATGCCGCTGCAGCAATTCGCCATGCACCTGCTTTGTGCCTTCGTGGTCTTGGTGGTGGCGTTCGGCATGTTCGCCATGCGCTGGATCGGCGGCGGCGATGCCAAGCTCGCCGCGGCCACGACGCTTTGGCTGGGCTTCGGCCTTACTCTGCCCTACCTCGTTTATAGTGCGCTTTTCGGCGGTGCCCTGACGCTGCTGATCCTCGTTTTCCGCAGCCTCCCGGCCGAGGCGCTGACCATGCGCTTCCCATGGCTGGCACGCTTGCATGACCCCAAGCAGGGCGTGCCCTACGGCATCGCCATGGCCGTCGCCGGTCTCATCACCTATTCCAACACCGCCATCTTCGAACGCCTCGTCGGCTGATCTTCAGTAGATCTCAAGTCTTGGCTTGGCCTTCTACTGCGTCGCATCGCCGACTTGTCGTTCTTTTGGGTTGTTTACCTGTCGTTAACGCAACGGACAAAGTGATAATTAACCAAGCTTTGACCCTTTAGGTTCATAAATGCTCCGGTGGAATTGGCCTTGTCGGCCTGTTTGTCCAACCGGAGTGGGTCATGAGACCGGCGCGCATTATCCTGTTGTTGGTGGCTTTGGTGGCCGGCGGCCTCGCCGCTTTCCTCGTGACACGGGGTGGCAAGCCCGCCGCCACGACAACGGCAACCCAGACCGAAGTCGTCACCCAGGTCGTCCCTGAAGCCAAGACGCAGGTTCTTGTTGCCAAGACCGCCATCGGCGTCGGCGAACGCATCGAACCGACCTCGGTGGAATGGCAGGACTGGCCCGAGGGCGCGCTCCGTCCCGAATACGTCACCGTCTCCGCCATGCCCGATGCCCCAGCGCAGCTGACCAACGCCATTGCCCGTTTCGAATTCTTCCCCGGCGAGCCGATCCGCGAGGCCAAGCTCGTTCGCTCCGACCAGGGCTATCTCTCGGCCGTGCTCGCCTCTGGCATGCGTGGAGTCTCCGTGGGCGTCAGCGCCGTGTCGAGCGCCGGCGGTTTCGTCGTGCCCAACGATCATGTCGACGTGCTGCTGACCAGCTCCACCGACGCCGGCCAGCGCTCCGAGGTCGTCCTTTCCAATGTGCGCGTCCTCGCCATCGGCAAGCGGCTGGGTGAACTCGGCAAGAGCGGCGGCACCCCAGAGACCACTGACGGCAGCCCGACACCGCAGACCTTCGATGACAACACCATCG
>CAJYKO010000044.1 GCA_913775215.1 uncultured Devosia sp.
TGATGGGTTTTACGGACATCTTCCTGTCGCTGCCAAAACTGATCCTGGCGCTCGCTTTCGTGGCGGCGCTTGGGCCGGGCATCAACAACGCCATCATCGCCATCGCCATCACCTCGTGGCCGGCCTATGCGCGTATTGCGCGCGCTGAAACGCTGACCATCCGAAATGCCGAATATATCTCGGCGGTGCAGCTTGCCGGTGGCGGGCCGATCCGCGTGATCGTGCAGCACATCCTGCCGCTTTGCACCTCGTCGATGATCGTGCGCGTGACGCTCGATATGGCAGGCGTCATCCTGACTGCGGCGGGCCTAGGCTTCATCGGCCTCGGCGCACAGCCGCCGCTGCCTGAATGGGGCGCGATGATTTCGCGTGGCCGAACCTTCATTCTTGACCAGTGGTGGGTCGCGACCATGCCCGGCTTTGCCATCATCATCGTCTCGCTCGGCTTCTGCTTCCTCGGCGATGGTCTGCGCGATGTGCTCGACCCCAAGAGCGAGGGCAAGTCATGAGTTCTCCCCTGCTCGAAGTCGAAAATCTGCGTGTTTCGTTTCCTACGCATTCCGGCTGTGTCGAGGTCGTGAAGGGCCTATCCTTCACCTTAGGCCGCGAGCGGCTGGGCATTGTGGGCGAGAGCGGGTCCGGCAAGTCTATGACTGGCCGTTCGATCCTCAAGCTCATCCGCAAGCCGGGCGAAGTCACGGCCGACAAGCTGCGGTTTGAGGGGATCGATATCCTCGACCAGAACGAAAAGCAGATGCGCGCCATTCGCGGCGCCCGCATTTCCATGGTCATGCAGGACCCAAAGTTCTCCCTCAATCCGGTGATGACCGTGGGCGAGCAGATCGCCGAGGCACTGGTGACGCACCAGAAGCTCGGGCGCAAGGAAGTGCAGCAGCGCATTCTCGACATGCTGGTTGCCGTGCGTATCAACGATCCCGAGCGGGTGGCCAAGCTCTATCCGCACGAGGTTTCGGGCGGCATGGGCCAGCGCATAATGATCGCAATGATGCTGATCCCCGAGCCGGAACTGCTGATCGCCGACGAGCCGACCTCGGCCCTCGACGTTTCGGTGCAGGCGCAGGTGCTCGACATCATCGATGATCTCGTAACCCGCAAAGGCATGGGGCTCATCCTGATCAGCCACGATCTGGCGCTGGTGAGCCGCTATTGCGACCGCATTCTGGTGATGAATGCCGGCCGCGTGGTGGAAGAATGCGCGGCGGGGCAGCTCGACCAAGCAAAGCATCCCTATACGCGTGGGCTGCTGGCGGCCATGCCGGTGATTGACGAAACACGCGACGAATTGCCGGTGCTCGACCGGACACAATGGGCGGGCACATGAGCGCACTTACCCTCAAAAACCTCGACATTTCCTATGGCGACACCAAGGTCGTGCATGGAGTGAACCTCGACGTGCCGGAAGGCGAGAGCTTTGCCCTGGTGGGCGAAAGCGGGTCGGGTAAGTCGACGATCCTCCGGGCCATCGCTGGGCTTGCGCCCGAATGGACCGGCGAGATTTCCGTTCTTGGGCAGGCACGCACACATCGCGTCGACCGCAAGGTGTCGCGTCAGGTGCAGATGGTTTTCCAGGATCCCTATGGGTCGCTGCATCCCCGAAAGACGATCGACTCTGCGCTCTCCGAACCGCTGGCCATTCACGGCATCGGCAATCGCGGAGAGCGGGTTGAAGCGGTGCTCAAGCAGGTTGGGCTCGACCAGCGTTTTCGCTTCCGTTTTCCACACCAGCTTTCCGGCGGCCAGCGCCAGCGCGTCGCCATTGCACGCGCGCTCATGCTCGAGCCCAAGGTGTTGCTGCTTGATGAGCCGACTTCGGCGCTCGACGTTTCGGTGCAAGCGGAAATTCTCAATTTGCTGAAGCGCCTACGTCGGGAACAGAACCTCACCTTCCTGATGGTGACGCATAACCTGCCCGTCGTGAGCTTCCTCTGCGACCGCCTCGCCGTGATGCGGCATGGCAAAATCGTCGAGATTGCCGATGTCGCCCAGCTCAAGCAGGGCGAACTCAAGGAGTCCTACTCGCGCGAATTGCTCGCCGCGACGGCCGCCTGAAGATTTTAGACCAAGGACTATTCGAATGACTGACCATTCCGCCGCCCTCGCTGCTTTTGACGCAGCTATTGCCGATGCCAAGGGTGTCGAGGCGGCGTTTGCCGCGCTGCAGACGCTGACCGAAGCCACTGTGGGCGTGAAGCTTTTTACCTATATGACCGTCGATATGGAAAACGAACTGGCTCGCCGCGCTTATACGAGCGATGCCGTCAGCTATCCGACTTCGGGCACCAAGCCGATCCATTACGACGCCTGGTTTGACATCGTGCACAAGGAGCACGCCTACTTCGTTGCCAACACCATCGAAGACATCGCCAAGGTGTTTCCAGACTACGAGCTGATCAACTCGCTCGGCTGCCAGTCGGTGGTCAACATGCCGGTTATTCTCGGCGGCGAACTGGTCGGCACCGTTAACATGTTGCATGAAAAGGATTTTTACACGACGGAGCGGGTCGCGGAGATCAAGGCCGTGCTGTCGATGCCGGCGAAGCTCGCCGCGGCGGTTGCTGCGCGCTGAGCTTGAAGTTCATCTAGAGATTCAAGAGGCCCGCGGTAATTGCCGCGGGCCTCTTTGCGTTAGCTTGCCGTTGCGATCAGCGTGGCGTTACCACCGGCTGCGGTGGTGTCGATGCAGACGTGGCGTTCGTGCTGGAGGCGGCCGATGTCGCCGGTGCTGGATAGCAAAGGCAGGATGGCGCCGTCGCGTCCGGCAAGGGTCCTGCGGATCCGCGCAAGAGTGGCTTCGTCTCCGAACCAAGCGACTGCGTCGAACGTCGTCGCGTTGGCTAGCTGGAAATTGTCCAGGGCTGCCACCATCGGGACACAGCGCGCTTGATCGGCCATGACCTTTTGCGCCGCGATATCGGCTTCGGTCGGACCGAGGCAGAGGAGCGTTCCGCGCGGCAGGACGTGGAGGACGTTGCTCTCACCTGTAGGACCCGGCAGGGTTTCGGCGCTAGCCTGAAGCGGCGCATGGCTCTTGGTAAAGCGTGGGAGATAATTCGGGCCGCCGGCCTTCGGGCCGGTGCCGGAAAGGCCTTCGCCGCCAAATGGCTGGGAGCCGACCACCGCGCCGATCTGGTTGCGGTTGATATAGATATTGCCGGCATGGACCGCGGCGGAAACCTTCTTCACGCGGCTCGAAATGCGGGTGTGCATGCCGAAGGTGAGGCCGTAGCCGGAGGCGTTGACGGCGTCGATGACACGATCGATGTCTTCCGCCTTGAAGGTTGCGACGTGGAGGACAGGCCCAAAAATTTCTTCGGGAATGTCTTCGATGCCGCCGACGCGGATGACGGTGGGCGCGACGAAGGTGCCGGAGGCGGGCGTCTTCATGGCATGGATGACCTTGGCAGCATGCTGATCCACATAGGACTGGATTTTCTTGCGCGCTGGCTCGTCGATGATTGGGCCGATATCGGTGGCGAGGTCCCAGGGATTGCCGATGGTCAGTTCTTCCATCGCCCCCTTGAGCATGTCGATGGTGCGCTCGGCTGCGTCTTCCTGAATGTAAAGTATGCGAAGCGCAGAACAGCGCTGACCGGCGGACTGGAAGGCAGAGGCGAGAATATCGCGGACCGCCTGCTCGGGCAGCGCAGTCGAGTCGACGATCATGGCGTTGAGGCCGCCGGTTTCGGCGATCAGTGGTGCCTTGGCGTCGACATGCTCGGCCATGGCGCGGTCGATGCGGTGTGCCGTCGGCAGCGAGCCGGTAAAGGCGACGCCGGCGATTCGGGGGTCCGACGTGAGCGCGGTGCCGACATCGGGACCACCCGGCATGAGCTGGATGGCGTCGGCCGGGATCCCTGCTTCGTGCATCAACTGTACGGCGCGGAATGCGATGAGCGGGGTCTGTGGCGCCGGCTTTGCTACCACCGGATTGCCGGCAACGAGCGCAGCTGCGATCTGGCCGGAGAAGATGGCGAGCGGGAAATTCCATGGCGAGATGGCGACGAAGGGACCGCGGGCGGCGCCCAGGGCCTTCGCTTCCGCCTCGGCAGCGTAATAGCGGAGGAAGTCGACAGCTTCACGGACTTCTGCCACCGCATCGGCCCATGACTTGCCGGCTTCGCGTGCCAGCAGCGCGAAAAATTCGGCGCGGTTGGCTTCGTAAAGATCGGCGGTCTTGCGCAGGAGTTCGGCGCGGGTACCGACAGCGGTCTGGGGCCAGGTGCTTGCAACTGCGGCGGAGATCGCCGCCGTAACGCCTGCAGCGGACGCAGAGACGACCTGGCCAACGATATCAGTCGGATCCGCCGGGTTGATGACGGGGATTGTTTCGTTGGCGGCGTCTGAGATTGGTAGCGGCGTGGCAAGCCACTGACGGGTGCGGAAGGCTTTGCGCGCAGTGTCAACCGCGCCGAAAGCAACCGAGTCTGTGAGGTCGAGACCAGCCGAATTGCGGCGTGCGCCGAAAATGGCGTCGGGCAGCGGAATGTTGGGATTAGCGAAGGTGTCGAGCGCTACGAGCTTGGCGATCGGGTCTTCGGCGACCTTGGCGGCCGGAATGTCTTCGTCGGCGATCTGATAGACGAAGGAACCGTTGGCACCATTTTCAAGCAGGCGACGGACGAGATAGGCGAGCAGGTCCTTATGCGGCCCCACCGGCGCGTAGATGCGCGTGCGGGTGCCGTGATTGGTGCGGAGCACTTCATGCAGGCGCTCGCCCATGCCGTGGAGACGCTGGAACTCAAAGGTGTCGTTCATGCGCCCGGCTTCAGCGGCGAGATGCAGGACCGCCGCTGCGGTATGCGCGTTGTGCGAGGCGAACTGGGGATAGATGCGCGACTTGGAGAAAAGCTTTTTGGCGGCAGCGATATAGCTGACATCGGTCGACGCCTTGCGTGTGTAGACCGGGAAGCCCGGCAGACCGAGCACCTGGGCGCGCTTGATCTCGGCATCCCAATACGCGCCCTTCACAAGACGCACCATGATCTTGCGATCATATTTTTCGGCCGTGGCTTCGAGCCAGTCGATCAGCGGCAGCACACGCTTGCCATAGGCCTGGACGACGACGCCGAAACCTTCCCAGCCAGCGAGTTCCGGCGTCGCCAGCACGGCTTCGATGATTTCCATCGAAAGGTCGAGCCGGTCGGCTTCTTCAGCGTCAATGTTGAAGCCCATATTGGCGTCGCGCGCAGCGAGAGCCAGCTTGCGGGTGGCATCGACCAGCTCGGTCAGCACTCGGGCGCGCTGAGCATATTCGTAGCGCGGATGCAGCGCCTAGAGTTTGACGGAAATGCCCGGATTGTCGCGCACGGCGGGAGAGGTGCAGTGCGGGGCGAGTGTTGCGATGGCGTCGGCATAGGCCTTGAAATAGCGCTGGGCGTCTTCCGAGGTGCGAGCGGCTTCGCCGAGCATGTCGTAGGAATAGCGATAACCCAGGGCTTCGGGCTTCTTTGCATTGGTGACGGCTTCGTCGATGGTACGGCCGAAGACGAACTGGCTGCCGAGGAGGCGCATGGCCTGACCGACGGCGGTACGGATGACAGGCTCGCCCAAGCGGGCGATGGCACGGTGCAGCGCGTTCTTCGGGCCGACTTCTGGATCGCCGAGCACGTCTGCAGTCAGGTTCAGCGCCCAGGAGGAAAAATTGACCAGCGTGTTGGACGAGCCGCCAAAATGGCTGGCCCAATCGGAGCCGCCGACCTTGTCGTGGATCAAGGCATCGACGGTTTCGGCATCCGGTACGCGCAGCAGCGCTTCGGCCAGCGACATGAGCGCCACGCCTTCGTCGGTCGCGAGGCCATACTCGGCGAGGAAGCTTTCCATAAGGCCGAGCTTGTTGCCCGTGCGGACGGCCGTCACGAGCTTTTCGGCATGCGCGGATATTGTTCTGCGCTTGGCGTCGTCGAGGCCAGTGGCTTCGATCAGTTCCGGAACGAGGATGTTTTCATCCGCATAGATGCGGGCGCGCATGGCATCGCGAAAGGCAGTGGTGTCGGTCATGGAGGGTGCACTCAAAAGCGTTGCCTTAAAATGCCAGAACCATGAGAGGCGTTTCGCCTATTTATCTGGCCGTCCCGTGACTGTGATGATAATTCCTGACCATAAGCCAGGCGAATAAACCATGAAAACCGTAATTCTCGAAACTTTGGACCAGATCGACCGCAGAATACTCGATGAACTGGCGCGCGATGGTCGCCTGAGCGTTGCTGAGCTCAGCCGGAGGGTCAATCTGTCCAAGACGCCATGCCAGGCACGGATCAAGAGATTGGAGACCGAGGGCTATATCCTTGGCTATAGGGCAGTCATCGATCCCGAGCGCCTCGGTCTTCCGCATGTCGCCTTTGTCGAGGTCAAACTTTCGGACACGCGAAAAGCCGCCTTGGCTGCATTCAACAAGGCAGTCCGCGCCCTGCCAGAAGTCGAGCAAGCGCATATGATAGCATCCAGCTTCGATTACCTGCTCAAGGTGCGCACCAAAGACATCGCTGCCTATCGCGAAGTGCTGGGCGAGAAGATTTCGGCCCTGCCCCATGTCGCCCACACAAGTACACATGTGTCGATGGAGGCGGTAAAGGACGACGCCGACTAAAGTTGTGTGCGAAGCGAACTCAAGCCTAAAAATTGGACTTGTGCGGACTGCGCCACAAAAATAGGCTCGCCGGGCAATCACAAGAGCCAGGAGCCCCGCCTGGCAAGGAATAAGACATGTCACGCACGATCAAAGCCGCCCTACTCCTGGGTCTCGCTTCCGCCAGCCTTGCCACGCCAGCCTTCGCACAGGGCAAGACGCTCACTATTTCCTGGTGGGGTTTCAATGGCGAAAAGCTCGAAGAATTCGTTCTCGCGCCCTTCCGCGAGCAGTGCGGCTGCGAAATCCAGTTCGAAACCGGCAACAATGGCGAGCGCCTGAACAAGCTACAGATCCGCAACGGGGCCGGCGTCGACGTCGCCTATTTCTCGGACAGCTTTAGCCAGCAGGGCATCGAGCTCGGCCTCTTCCAGCAGCTCGACCGCAGCAAACTGACCAACCTCGATGGTCTTTATGATCTCGCCAAGGATCCGCAGGGCGGCTATGGCCCGGCCTATACGATCGGCCGCGTCGGAATCGTTTATGACTCGGCCAAGGTGACGACGCCGATCACCTCCTGGAACGACCTGTGGCGCGAAGACCTCGCCTCGTCGCTGTCGCTGCCGGGGATTACCACCACCGCTGGTCCAATGGTTGTGGTCAAGGCCGGTGAGCATCAGGGCGTCGACGCTTTCGCCGATGCCGATGGCGCCTTTGCCGGCATTGAAGCGCTGAAGCCGAACGTCGTGAAGAACTACAATACCGGCTCGGAGATGATTAACCTCTTCTCGACCGGCGAAGTGACGGCTGCCGTGGCACAGGATTTTACCTTGGGCCAGATTCAGGCCGCCGTGCCGTCAGTCGTCTGGGCCGACCTGTCTGAGGGCTCGATCGCGACGCTGAACACCGTCAATATCCCGAAGGGCGCTGCCGAGCCGGAACTGGCCTATCAGTTCATCAACTTCATCCTCTCCCCTGAAATCCAGCAGAAGCTGGCTGAGGAAGGCGTTGACGCGCCGGTGGTGAAGTCTGTGAAGCTGACACCGGAACAGGCTTCGCTCTGGACCTATGGCGAGGACGTGATCGCCGGCCTTCAGAGCATTGACTCGGCCAAGCTCAATGCTGCCAAGGGTGGCTGGGTGGATCGCTGGAACGAAATCTTCGGCATGTAAAATTTTGGGGTGTCGGGGTGTGCAAAACCCTCCGACACCCACTCTTTCATTCCCGGCGCGTCGGGAATGCCATATGCACTGCAGAATAGAGATTCTCGTCGCGCGAGAATGAGCCGGTGGTTGAGGGACCACCGCAGCAAAGGCCAAGGCCAATGAAACGCATAGCAGGCTGGACGCTCGCGTCGCCCGCCACTCTCCTCGTGCTGCTCGGGCTTGTCGCTCCTGTGGCGGCAACTATCTACACGACCTTCGGTACGCCCGGCGGGCCCTTTTCGACCTACCAGGCCTTTTTCGCCAGCGGCTTCCGCCGGACCGTCTTGCTGCGCACCATCAACGTGTCGCTGATCGTCACCGTCATTGCTCTGGTGATCGGCTTTGTCACCGCTTATGTCGTGTCGCGCGCGCCGAGCTGGCTGAAATCGATCCTCATCGTCGCGGCGGTGTTTCCGCTGCTGACGGGTGTCGTGGTGCGCTCGTTCGCCTGGCTCATCATTCTTGGCAAGAACGGTATTCTCAATTCCACGCTGATCAATCTCGGGATCATCACCGAACCGCTGCAGATGCTTTATACGCAGGGCTCTGTGATCCTTGCGATGGTCTATCTCTTCGTGCCGCTGATGGTGCTGACCTTGGTGGGCGTGCTCGAAGCCATTCCAGACGATCTCATCCAGGCTTCCGCATCGCTCGGCGCCAATTCCTGGGCGACCTTTACGCAGGTCATCCTGCCGCTCGCCGTTCCGGGGCTAATTGTCGGCGCCGTGCTGGTCTTTACCGGTAGCTTCACCTCCTACGCGACGCCGCAGCTTCTGGGTGGCGAACAGGTGATGATGATGGGCACGTTGATGTATCAGCAGGCCATGGTCACTTTCGACTGGGTCAGCGCCTCGACCATCGCCGCCATCATGGTGGTGATCACCATTGCCATCGTTGCCGCCATGAATGCCGCCGCGCGGCGCCTTAACCCGATGACCGTGTGATGCCGACAAAACTCCACCCTGCCCTGATCGGCTTCACCGTCCTCGTCTTCATTTTCCTTGTCGGGCCGCTGGTCATCGTCGTTGGCTCGGCGCTGAGCGACACGACCTATCTGACTTTCCCGCCGCAGGGGCTTAGCCTGAGGTGGTTCGAAAACATCTTTGCCATTGACGCCTTCCGGCGGACGATCCTGACCAGTCTGCAAGTGGCCGTGATCTCGACCTTCGTGGCGCTGGTGATCGGCATTCCGGCGTCTTATGCAATGAGTCGCTATCGCATTCAGTTGCCAGGGTGGCTGTCGACGCTGTTTGTCTTGCCGGTGCTGGTGCCCGAATTGGTGCTGGGGTTTTCGCTCCTTAAAAACCTCGCCTTCCAGTTCAATGCCCCGATCTATCTATCGCTGATCATCGGGC
>CAJYKO010000045.1 GCA_913775215.1 uncultured Devosia sp.
TCACACGGCTCCCACGCAGGGCCGGGCGGAATGGCCGGTGGATGGGGGCGCCTATCCGGGCGGGGAGTTGAAATACGGCAGCCGCGACTGAAATAAAGTTCGCGCCTGATCCCGGACCCGCTGCAAACTCCGGATCCTGTGACGGGCGGCCTTTGGCTCCCAATGTATAAACAGATCGAGCCAATGGCCGCCCGTTACCGTGAAACCGCAACGCCGAAAAGGCCGGGCGGCAATTCGTGCTGCGCGCCTTTGGTGCCCAAACAAAAATGGCGGACACCAGTGCCCGCCATTCTCAAATCCTTCGAAACCCTTGGCTTAAGCCGGCACCGCAACCGGGGCTTCCGCCTCGATCTCCCGCCAGCGGATGCAGGCCACCAGTCGTCCACCCTCGATCGATTCGAGCGGCGGCCGCATCTCGGCGCATTGCGGCTTGGCGAACCGGCAGCGCGTCCGGAAGGTGCAGCCCGAAGGCGGGTTGATCGGCGAAGGGATTTCGCCGCGCAGCGCATCGATATTGCGCTGCCGTGCCAGTTTCGGGTCCGGGATCGGCACCGCCGTCAAGAGCGCCCGCGTATAGGGGTGCTTGGGATCCTCGTAAATCTCGTCGCCCGTCGCGAGCTCGACGATCCGGCCGAGATAGAGCACGAGGATACGGTCCGACACGTGCCGCACGACCGAGAGATTGTGCGAAATGAAGATCAGCGTCAGCCCGAACTCGTCCTTGAGCTCGGCGAGGAGATTGAGGATCTGCGCCTGGATCGACACATCGAGCGCCGAAACCGGCTCGTCGCAGACGATAAGCTTCGGATCGGTGATCAGTGCCCGGGCAATGCCGATGCGCTGCGCCTGGCCGCCCGAAAATTCGTGCGGATAGCGATTGATCATCTCTGGCAAGAGCCCCACCGCTTCCATGGTCTTGACGACCTTGGCGCGGCGATCGGTCTTGTTCATCTCCGGCCTCAGCGTCCGCAGCGGATCTTCGATGATCTCGCCAACGGTCATGCGCGGATTGAGCGAGGCGAGCGGATCCTGGAAAATGATCTGCAGGTCGGCGCGACGCTTGCGCATCTCTTCGGCCGGAAGGCGCGTCAGGTCCTGGCCAAGCCAGAGCACCTGGCCTTCGTCAGGCGACAGCAGTTGCAGGATGCAGCGTCCGAGGGTCGACTTGCCGCACCCGCTTTCGCCCACGATCCCGAGCGTTTCGCCCTTCTTGACCGAAAAGTTGATGTTTTCGAGCGCCGTCAGCGTCAGCGAGCGGCCAAAGAGCCCGGTCGAGATCGAAAAGGTCTTCTTGAGGTCCTTGATCTCGATGAGATTGGTTGGGGTCTCGATCATTACGCGACCTTTCCATATTTGAGCGGACCTTCATAAAAGCAGGCCTTTTCACGCCCGTTCTCGGTGGGCATTAGCGGCGGGCGCTCCTCGAGGCACCGGTCGAAGCAGAAAGCGCAGCGCGGATTGAACGAGCAGCCCTTGGGCAGGTGTTCAAGGCTGGGTGGCATGCCCTGGATCGGATCGAGCCGCGCAGCACGATGCGCGATGTGCGGGGTCGAATGGAGAAGCCCGAGCGTATAGGGGTGGCGCGGATCATAAAAGAGATCGTCGACCCGACCCTTTTCGATGGCCCGTCCGCCATACATGACCATCATGCGATCGGCGACACCGGCAACGACGCCGAGATCGTGGGTGATGATGACCAAGGCCGTGCCGAAATCATCGGTCAGCGACTTGAACAGATCGAGCATCTGCGCCTGCACCGTCACGTCAAGCGCCGTCGTCGGCTCGTCGGCGATCAGGATCTTTGGCTGGCAAAGGAGCGCCATGGCGATCATCACGCGCTGGCGCATGCCGCCACTCATTTCGTGCGGATAGGCGTTGGCGCGCTTGGCGGGTTCGGGGATACCGACCAGCTCCAGCATCTCGATGGCAGCCTTTTCAGCCTTGCCCTTGTCGAAACCGCGATGTTTGACCAGCACTTCGGCCAGCTGGGTTTTGACCCTAAGGCTTGGATTGAGCGAGGTCATCGGATCCTGGAAGATCATCGCGATATCCTTGCCACGAATGCGATCAAGGCGCGATTTTTCCATGCCGACCAGATTGGTCTCACCCATCATCGCCCGGCCAGAAGTCCGGCCGTTCTTGGCGAGCAGCCCCATGATGGACAGGAAAGCCTGGCTCTTGCCCGAGCCGCTTTCCCCCACCACGGCAAGGGTTTCGCCCGCTTCGAGCGAGAAGTTGAGGTCGTTGACCGCACGCACCTCGCTCTCGTGGAGGGCGAAGGTGACGCTGAGGTCTTCTACGGAAAGAACTTTGGTCATCAGCGATCCTTGGGGTCGAGTGCGTCGCGCAGGCCGTCACCGATATAGGTGAGGCAGAACAGTAGCGTGACGAGCACGGCCGCTGGCGCAAGCAGCATCCAGGGCATGACTTCGGCAACCGGCGCACCGGCTGAAATCAGCGTACCGAGCGAGGTCTGTGGCTCCTGCACACCAAGGCCAAGATAGGAAAGGAAGCTCTCGGCAATGATGATTTCGGGAATGGTGAGCGTTGCGTAGATCACCACCGGCCCGGTCAGGTTCGGCACGATGTGGCGCATGATGATGGTGAAGGGCTTTGCCCCACCGGCCCGCGCCGCCTCGACGAATTCCTTTTCCTTGATCGAAAGCGTCTGTCCACGCACGATACGCGCCATGGTCAGCCACTCGATGGCGCCGATGCCGACGAAGAGCAGCACCGGATTGCGCCCGAACATCACGACGAGAATGATGACGAAAAGGATATAGGGCAGCGCATACATGATATCGACGATGCGCATCATGACCGCGTCGACCCGGCCACCGAAATAGCCGGCGACGGCGCCATAGACGACGCCGATCGTCACCGAGACGAAGGTAGCGACAAAGGCCACGATCAAGCTCATCTGCGTACCCTGCAGCACGCGGGCCAGCATGTCGCGACCGTTCTGATCGGTCCCAAAGTAATGCCCCGCCTCGAAATTTGGCGGCTTGCGGATATTGCTCCAATCGACCTGGGAATAACCCCAAGGCACGAAATTGGGCCCGATGATCGCAAGGATGACGATCGTCACCAGCACGAAGATCGAAATGACAGCCATCTTGTTGCGCACGAGGCGCCGCATGGCGTTCTGGGTGAGCGAACGGCCCTTGGGCGCATCGAGCGTTGCGAGCTTGTTCGCATAGGTCGTCAGGACCTGGTCCTTACCGGTAATGCCAGCCATCAGCGGTACCTCACCTTGGGGTCGAGCCAGGCATAGACGAGGTCGACGATGAGGTTCAGAGCAAGAATAATGAACATGTAGAGGATGGTCGTCCCCAGAACGACGCCATAGTCGCGGTTAAGCGCGGCCGTGACGAAATATTTGCCGATACCGGGCAGGCCGAAGATCTGTTCGACGGCAAGCGAGCCGGTGAGGAGATAGGAAAGGCCCGGCCCGAGATAGGACACGACGGGCAGGAGCGCCGGCTTGATCGCGTGACGCGCCAGAACGAGGCGTTCACCCAGACCCTTGGAGCGCGCGGTGCGCACGTAATTGGTGCCCAGAACCTCGATCATGGAGCCGCGCATCAGGCGCGAGATACGGCCGGCATGGGGCCAGGCGAGAACGGTCACCGGCAAGATGAGATGCCAGACGCTGCCGCTGACCCAGCCGCCTGCGGGCACCCATTTGAGGTAGACGCCGAACCACAGCTGCAACAGCGCAGCCATCAGGAAGTTGGGAATGAGCACGCCGATCATCACGGCGAGCACCAGCACATAGTCCGGCCACTTGTTCTGATAAACGGCGGCGACCATGCCCGCGAGCATGCCGATAGCGGTCGCGATCACGAAGGCGCAGAGCGCCATGGTGAGCGTAAACGGAAAGCCGATGGAGATGAGCTGGCTGACATTGAACCCGTCGATCACCATGGAGGGACCGAGGTCGCCATGCAAAAGGCGCCAGATATAGAGGAAATACTGCACGACCAGCGGCTGGTCGAGATTGTAGTGCGCGCGCAGATTGGCCAGCACGGTCGGGGGCAAAGCCCGCTCGCCGTCGAAGGGACCACCGGGCGCAAGACGCAGAATAAAGAAACAGACTGTAACAGCGATCAGCGCGATCGGAATAGCCGAAAGCACCCGCCGGAAGGCATAGGCCAACATGTATCGTGAACTCCTAAGCCGTTGCGCCGGAAACGGAGGGGCCGGAGGGCGCTAGACGGCAAAAGAACCGTGGGGGCGCTCGGCCCCCACGTTTCGTATTTTTTTGGCTATTCCGACTTCGAGAGCCAGCGGGTGCGGAAGATGTTCTTGGCGTTCTCTTCGAAGCCCGAAATCTTGGGCGATACGACGTCCTTGGACACGTACCAGTAGATTGGGATCGCAGCGAATTCGTCCATGGCGATCTTTTCGGCCTGAGCCAGAAGCTTGGCGCGGGCATCGAGATCAAGCTCGGTCGAAGCCTGGGTCATCAGGCCATCGAACTCTTCGTTCGAGTAGCGGCCATAGTTGTTGCCCCAGTTCATCGTACCGGCCTGGTCGGTGCCGGTCTTGAGGAGATCGAGCGTGTTGGACGGATCCGAGTAGTCGAGCAGCCAGCCGGCACGGCCCACCTGGAAGTCGCCGGCGCGCAGCGCGTCGTAGTGCACGGCGGTTTCGGCGTTGAAGAGCTCGACCTTGACACCGATCGGCTCCCACATGGCGGCAATCGCCACGGCGATACGCTGGTGGTTGTCATTGGTGTTGTAGCGCAGCTGCAGGGTCAGCGGATTGTCCGGGCCGTAACCGGCTTCGGTCATCAGTTCCTTGGCATGCTCGACACGCTCTTCATAAGGCGTTGCGGCCCATTCCGGCATATAGGCATCGGCTTCGGCGACATAGTTGTTAGTGCCTGGTGGCACCCAGCCATAGGCCGGCAGTTCGCCCGTACCCAGGATATCGGGCCCGATCACTTCACGCAGGACCGTGGTCGACAGCGCTTCGCGGATGCGGACGTCAGAGAGCACCTGGCCCTCTTCCTGGTTCATCACGTAGTAGTAGACGCCGAGGAACGGCACGACGTGCGCCTGGCCCGGCATATTGTCCTGCAGCCACTGATACTGGTCGGCAGGGAAGTCGGTCAGGATGTCGAATTCACCGGCGCGGTAGCGGTTGAGAGCGGCGGCCTGATCTTCGAGCACATGGTAGAAGACTTCGTCGATCTTGACGTTGGCGGCATCATAATAGTCCGGGTTCTTTTCCGAACGGACATAGGAGCCCGGCAGCCATTCCTTGATCAGGTAGGGGCCATTGCCAACGATGTGCTCGACATTGGTCCACTGGTCGCCGAACTCTTCGACGAGATGCTGCGGCACCGGATAGGCGGTGTAATGGGTCAGCGCATCGAGGAGGAACGGGGTCGGCGCTTCGAGCGTGATTTCGAGGGTCTTGTCGTCGATGGCCTTGACGCCAAGCTCGTTGAAATCGGTGATTTCGCCCGAGTTGATCTTTTCCGAGTTCTTGATCGGGAACTGGAGGTAAGCGTAGTCGGCGGCCGTTGCCGGGTTGAAGAGGCGCTGGAACGCGAAGACGAAATCGCCTGCGGTCACCGGTTCGCCGTCCGACCACTGGATGCCGTCACGAAGGTGGAAAGTGTAGACAGTGCCGTCTTCCGAAATGTCCCAGCTTTCAGCCTGGCCCGGAATGGCCTCGGCCTTGGCGTTTTCGGTCAAAAGGCCTTCAATGTAGTCGCCGATGACGCGGTTTTCCCAGTCACCCGAAGCCTTGTGCGGATCCAGCGTGCCGGGATCGCCGCCATTGTGCAACTGCAGCGTCACGGCGGAGGCCGCCGTCGACATCATCAGCGCCATCGCGCCAGCGGCGGCAATCGCCTTAAAGGCTGTCGTAAACTTCATTGTCGTCCCATCTCCTTGTGGAATTCTTTGATCGTTATTCCGTGCGTTTGCCCGCACGGCCCCACCCTTTCGCGAAGGCTACCGCCCCGCTCAAGATTGCTGGACGGTATCTCTGAAAACCGTCCACTGACAAGCAAAAGATTGACCTAAGCGTAAACGTGCGACGTTTTGTTAACATCCTGTAAGCCTTGGCAAGGCTTTCCGGTTCACAACGTCTTGAGACAAATTCGTTCCGCAGAACGGCATTTTGAGAAATAGCCACCCTCCATTGCTGAAGGCATGGCTATTCAATAACACACTGATTTCTAGTGGCTTATTGGCCCATCATCCCGGATTGGCTGACGAAATAGATCGCCAGCGCAATGGCCAAAAGCACAGCAAAAGGGAGCCAGCCCGGCATAGGGCCACGGGGTTTTTTAGGCTGCGGCGGCTCGGGCTTTTTCTCGGGCCGCCGGAATTTTATGACATTGTCGCTCATAGAGCGCTTTCTACCAGCGCAGCGACGCCCATGCCACCCGCAGTGCACACGGAAATGATGGCGCGCTTGCGCGTCTCTGTGGACAACAGCTTTGCCGTCAACCCCAGAATGCGCGCGCCGGTGGCCGCAAAAGGGTGACCATAGGCGAGACTCGAACCCTTGACGTTGATCTTTGCGGGGTCGATTTCCCCCAGCGCTTCATCGCGCCCGAGCACATCTTTGCAATAGGCCGGGTCCTTCCAGGCCTTGAGCGTGCAGAGCACCTGCGCGGCAAAAGCCTCGTGCAATTCGAAATAATCGATATCGGCAAAGCCGAGCCCGGCGCGTTCGAGCATTTCGGACACCGCAATGGTCGGCGCCATCAAGAGCCCCTCGCCATGGGCAAAATCATTGCCAGCGACGCGTCCCATGGTGAGATAGGCAAGGATCGGCAGGCCCCGCGCCTTTGCCCATTCCTCGCTTGCGAGCAAAACACCCGCGGCGCCATCGGTCAGGGGCGTCGAATTGCCGGCCGTCAGCGTGCCATGGCCTGAGGATTTGTCGAAAGCGGGCTTCAGCGTCGACATCTTATCGAGATTGCTGTCGGCACGGACATTGTTGTCCCTCACGAGTCCGGCGCATTGAACGAGGAGATCATCGTGAAACCCCTCGTCGTAAGCCTTGGCCGCGTTGCGATGGCTCGCCACCGCCAATTCGTCCTGCGCCCTTCGGGAAATGCCCCATTCGCGCGCCATCAACTCGCAATGCTGGCCCATGGAAAGGCCAGTCCGCGGCTCGTTGACCGAGGGCGCGACAGGCGTCAGCTCGCCAAATGAAAAACCTTTTGTAAAAGCCTTGAGCTTGTCGCCGGTGGTCTTGGCGGCATTGGCATCGAGAAGACGATGCTGGAATTTCGAACCGAAAACGATCGGGCTGTCCGAAACCGTATCGGACCCGGCCGCAATACCGCTATCGATCTGCCCGGACGCAATCTTGCCAGCCAGAACCAGTGCCGCCTGCAGGCTCGTGCCGCATGCAATCTGCAGCGTCGTGCCCGGTGTGCGCGGCGACAGCCCTGCATCGAGCAGCGCCTCACGGGCGATATTGAAATCGCGGGAATGGTTGATCACCGCCCCAGCAATAACCTCGTCGACCTTCTCGCCCCTGAGGCCATATTTGTCCGCGAGCCCACCGAGGGTGGTCGCAAGCATGGAAAGGTTGGTTTCGTCAGCATAGGCCGTACCGCCACGGGCAAAGGGAATGCGAGCCGAACCAACAATTGCAACGCGCTTGAGTTCAGTCATTTTTTGCTCCCCTTTAGGCACGACCATCGGCGCGAGCCCGCAGCGGCCCGCCAAGGAAAGGCGCAAAGCCTGTGCCCATGATCACGCCGACATCGGCAAGATCGGCATTGGCCACCACACCCTCGCTCACCACCACCTCGGTCGTATCAACCAGTGGCTTTACGAGTTCGCGCCCGAGCGCGACGAGATCATCGCGCTGCGGCGCCGTGCCCTTGATCGCCTTGCCCTTTTCCCATTTGTAAAAGCCTTCGCCCGTCTTGCGTCCGAGCTTGCCCTCGGCAATCAGGCTCGCAAACTTGCTGCCTTCCGGCACAGAATGCCCAAGCTCGGTCGCGACCGATTTGCCGACATCAAGCCCGACGGTATCCATCAGTTCGATCGGCCCCATGGGCATGCCGAAAGCCACCGCCGCCGCATCGAGCAATTCCTTGCTTTCGCCGCGCTCGACGCGTTCCACCGCGCCCAGCATGTAGGGCATCAGCACCCGATTGACGAGGAAGCCGGGCGCGGACTTGACCACCACGGGCGACTTGCCGATGGCCAGCGCAAAGCTCGCGCCCTTGCCGATCGCCTCATCCGAATTGAACTTTGATTTGATGACTTCCACCAGTGGCAATTGCGCCACCGGGTTGAAGAAGTGGAGCCCGATCAACCGCGCCGGGTCCTGCAGGGCCTCCGCAATGCGTTCGAGTTCGATCGACGAGGTGTTGGTCGCAAGGATCGCGCCGGGCTTGAGCTTGCCCTCGACGCCTTTAAAGATCGACTGCTTGACTTCAAGCTTTTCGACAACCGCCTCGATGATCACATCGGCCCGCGGCACGCCATTGCCTTGCGGGTCAGCGGTCAAGCGCAGCATGGCGGCGTCGACCTCGTGTTTCTTCTTATAGCGCTTCTGAAACAGCTTCTTCGCCCGATCGAGCGCGGGCTGGATCCGCGCCATGTCGATATCCTGCAGCGTCACGCTCATGCCGCGATAGGCGCACCAGGCCGCGATGTCGCCACCCATGACGCCCGCACCAATCACATGAACGCGCGAGAATTTCGCGCCTTTGAGCCCCTGCTTCTTGAGCCCTTCAGAGAGAAAGAACACGCGCCGCAAGTTTGTTGCCGTCGGCGACCCCATCAGCGGCACGAAGGCATCCACCTCGTGGCGGATCATCGATTGCCAGTCGCCGCCATGCTGCTCGAACAGTTCGATCAACGCATAAGGCGCGGGATAATTGATGCGGTTGGCCTTCTTGCCGACCTCTTCGCGCATCTTGTTGGCGACATAGTCGCGCAAAAGCGGCCCGCCCATGGCGCGCTTGAAAAAACCGGCCGGCTGGGATTTGCGATGCTGCAGTACGGCCTTGCGGCCTTCCCAGCGCAGCATATCGCGATGGCGCACGAGCTTGTCGACAAGATTGAGCCCCCGCGCCTGCCCCGCCCGCAGCATCTTGCCCGTCAGCATGATCTGCATGGCATCGACCGGCCCTGCCTGCCGCACCGAACGACCGGTGCCGCCAAAGCCCGGGAAAATCCCGAGATTGACCTCGGGAAAGCCGATGCGGGTTTTGTCGTCATTGACCGCGATGCGATAGTGACACGCAAGCGCCAATTCGAGGCCTCCGCCAAGGCAGAAGCCATGGATGCCGGCCACCACCGGCACCTTCAAATTCTCGATGCGCGTAAAGAGTGCATGTGTCCGCTTCAGTGCCTCGGGCAGCACGGAAAAGTCGCTCATCGCGTCGAATTCGCTGACGTCAGCGCCGGCAATGAACCCCGAATCCTTGCCCGAGAGCAGCACGACACCGACGATTTCCTGGCTATTCGCCAAGTCCTCGAAGCGCGCCACCAGGGTTTCGAGCTCCATGATCGCTTCCCGGCTCAGCGTATTGACCGATCCGTTGGGCGAATTGATCGTCAGCCAGCCGATCTTTTCAAGATCGGTCTGGAAGCTCCAATGCTTGGTCTCGGTTGCCTGCGCGATCATGCTTGCTCCTCTTCAATCCACCGCTTGACGCCTATTCGGCCGCCGTCCGCTGCTCTGTGTGCTTGAGCACATCCTTGTCGAAATCATCCACCTGCACGGCGCGCTCGGTGGCCTCGTCGGCCGCCCGCATGATGCCGGCTTCATTGTCGTTGATCACCCCTGCCGCCACTGCATCGCCAATGGCGTCGCGGTCGAGACGGCGATCAAAGACGCCGCGTCGCGACGCCTTGATGAACCGGGCTTCGATTTCCTCGGCCTCCGTGACCTTGATGAATGCATCTTCGAGAACGCCCGTCACGTCATTTGGGTCCATGGTCGTATAGACCCCCGTGGTCAGCCGATCGCGGAACGCGCCGGGCCGCAGTATTGCGCGCACGAACTTATAGTTGACGTCATCCGCCGCAGGCTTCGCATGCCGCCCAAGCGGGAAGCAGAGGAACCGCATGGCCGTGCCGAATACCGGATTGGGGAAATTGTCGAACACTTCCCCAAAGGTCTTTTCCATCGAGGCGATACGGTCCGCCATGATCGCGTCGACCAGTTCCCGATCCTCAGCCAGACGCCCTTCTTCCTCGAACCGCTTCAGCGTTGCCGACATGATGTAGAGATCGCCCAGAAGATCGGCCATGCGGCCCGAAATCTTCTGCTTGGCCTTGAGCGCACCGCCCAACACAACCGTCGTCCAGTCCGCCGTCAGCGCAAAGGCCTGCGAATAACGATGGAGCTTACGATACCAGCCCGCCATCGGCCCATCATTGGGCGAGGAGGCAAATGATCCATTGGTCAGCCCATGAAGAAAGCTCGCGACGATATTGCGCAGCATGAAGGCCGTGTGCCCGCCAAAGGCTTTGTCAAAGGCATCGATGCCCTTTTGCCGATCCTTGCTCTGCGCCGCCTGAACTTCCTTGAGGAGATAGGGATGCGCGCGCAG
>CAJYKO010000046.1 GCA_913775215.1 uncultured Devosia sp.
ATGCGCAGGTTGCCGTCTTTATGGTCCCGGTGACCATATTGGTCATGACTATGATGTTCGAAGTCGGGCGTTTCGTCTGGCGCAACCGCATTCCAGCTTCGACGCCACCTCGGCGCCGTGCAACGAATTGGTCGGCCTCGAAAGATCGCTGATCAATAAGCCGCCGCTGCCCTCTGCGGCTCATCTCCAAAGTCCTCAGGCCGGCTTAGCCGGCCTTTTTTGTGCGGAGCAACGCGTCAGTAGACGCGGATCGAAGAGAGGTTGCGGACCAGATACTGGTCCATCACCGGCTGGCTCTCGATGATGCGCTCGCAATAAGACTGGAAGCCGCGATCGCGGCATGCCGCAACCGAGACGTCGCCAGTGATCTCCACCGAGCTGAACCGGTTGTCATGGCCATACAGCGTGAGGTCGTTGAATACCTGACCGGGACCTGCGCAGAGCGACGCGCCGGTAAAATTCCGTCCCTCGTAAAAGCAAACGCTGCCCGGCCCGCCAGCTGGATAGTTCGGCTGAATCGAGAACAACGGCCCTTCCGGCGTCTTGCCAAAGCCAACGGCTTCCCCGCTGGTCCAGCCGCGCTCCGGACCGCTATCGACGAGACACCAGTTCACCTGGCAACGCAGCACACGGATCGCCGTGTTTTCTGCGATAACACCGGCCGGCTCATAGGCAGCCCCCGGTCCCGCGTTCAGGGTCAGATCGACAAGCGCCCAACCATGCGAACCCGTATCGGAAAAAGCCGCAGCCGGCGTCAGGGCCGCCAATCCCATTACCACAGCCAGTCCAAGCCCAAACAAACGCTTCATCGAATCCACCTAAAACGCAATTTGGCCGGACCCTAACGCATTTGTGTCCAGACAGCCAATTCGGAATAGAAAAACGGCGCCCTTCTAACAGAGCGCCGTTATCTCATTAGCGAATGCGGATCGAGGCGATGTAATCGTCGTAGTCATTCAGGCTTGACGCGCTCGTCGTGTAGGTCCGGCAATTGCGGTAGTTAGGCTCAGAGCAGACCTGTACCGAATAGCCACCCTCGTTCTGGATCGAGGAGATACGATCGGTCCATTCGCGAAGGTCGCGGATGTTGTCGCCCGGTGCAAGGCAGAAGCTCGGACCGCGATAGCGCGAACCATCGTAGAAGCAGACGTCATCGCTGACCGGCTGCGGAAGCGGCGGCTGCACCACCGGCGGCTGGACCGGCGGGCGCTGGTTGCCGACACCGATATTCACGTTCGGGCCGTTAGGACCAAGGTTAAAGCCGAACGAAATGCCTGGTTGCGATGGATTCACCTGGCCGCCCTGCGCGCTGAGATAAGTGGCGGAAACCCAGCCATCAGGACCAGGCTTGGCGATATAGCACCACGAGCCCTGGCACTGCTGCACATCGACCGTCTGACCACGGCGCACCTGATCCACAACGGCGTAATTGGTGCCGGGGCCCGAGCGGACGTTCACATTGCTGGTCACGGTACCGGGGGCAGCCTGTGCAGCCGGCAGGAAAACAACCAGAGCCGTGGCAGCCACTGCAACAGCGGTAGTCACATTCAGCAAGGTTTTGCGAGTGTGGCGATTCATTTCGAATAGTCCCTGTGTCGCCGCATGCCGGGTGACGCGATTGTCCCGGTGCGGAATTGTTATGCGCTAGAAACGGAATGGCCTGAAAAAGAGTTCCGGCTCCGAAAATGGATTCCAAATGCTTAGTAAACTTCCAGCGAACGGACACGGCGGTCCAGTCCACCCGGCAATCGCGAGGAATCTGAGCGCAGCGTGACGCACCGCCCATAGAGATCATCGTCGCTGCAGAGGTCGACTTCGGCACCGCCGAAAACCTCGACCGAGCGGATGCGCTGATCCCATCCACGCGGCAGGCGCATATATTCCTCGCCTATGTCGACGCAGAAGGAATCGCCGCGGAAGTTGCGCTGCGAATAGAAGCACGCGCCGGCATCCTCATAGGCTGGCGGTGGCACCGGCTGGGGGCGTGGCGCCTGCGGTGCAGGCTGAGGCCGCGGCGGCGGCTGATAGCCACCAAAAGCCAGCGCGCCCTCTTCCACCCAGCCGATGAATGGACCACCCGGACCGTTGCCATTGACTTGGCACCAGCCCTGTCCAAAGCAATTGGCATCGACGCTGAGCCCTGCATTCATATAGATGCCCGTCGCGCCATATTGCCAACCTGGCCCGCTATAGACCTCGACTGTCGCGGTAGCGAAAGCGGGAGCGGCCTGGGCGGTCGAAACGCCGGCGAAAAGACCGAGTGCAGCGGCAGCAGCAAGAAAAATGGCTTTCATGGTGTGGCTCTCCACGAGCAAGGCGATGTCCTGCTACCTTTTTGGCGTGATGTGGCTGAACGCAGGCTGAATGTGGAATTCAGGCGGGCGGGATCAATCGCTTCTGCCCATTATCATCCATTGACACGTAGACGAACCGCCCCTCGGTCACCTTCTTGCGGTCGTCGAGCTTGTTGCGCCGCACCCAGGCTTCAAGTCCGATGGTGATGGAGGTATTTCCGATCCGCTCGATGGTCGTGTAGACGCAGAGCACGTCCCCAACCTTGACCGGGGCAATGAATGTCATCGCCTCGACGGCCACGGTCACGACACGTCCCTTAACCCGCTCCGCCGCCGCGATTGCTCCGGCAATATCCATCTGGCTCATCACCCAGCCGCCAAAAATATCGCCGGCTGCGTTGGTGTCGGCTGGCATGGCCATAGTGCGAATAGTCAATTGGCCCAGCGGTTCGTTCATTGCGTCGTCCATCATGCAGGTCCTTTCACCGGCCAGCGTCCCACCGCTTCTTCCCAGTGCTTGCGGCAAAGGGAAAGATATACCGATTTTTCGATCGACACTTGGTCGCCGTCGGTCAGCACGCGCCCGTCAAGGCTCTGCCGCACCACCATGGTCGCCTTGGCGCCACAGGTGCAGATCGTGCGAATTTCGCGCATCACATCGGCAACGGCGAGTAGCTCCATCGAGCCGGGAAAAAGCTTGCCCTGAAAGTCTGTCCGAAGACCAAAGCACATCACGGGAATACGTAACCGGTCCGCGACCCGTGCTAATTGCCAGACCTGTTCGCGCTCCAGAAATTGCGCCTCGTCGACGAAAACGCAATCAACCTTGGACTCTTCGTGCAGATCCTTGATCGACTGATAGAGGTCGTCGCCTGCCGAATAGAGCTCTGCTGGCTCGCTGATGCCGATGCGCGACGAAATCAGCCCGACCCCATCCTCGACATAGAGCGCCGAGGTATAGAGCAGCGGTCGCATGCCGCGCTCGCGATAGTTATAGGCAGCCTGCAGCAGCAAGGTGGATTTGCCGGCATTCATCGCGGCATAGGAAAAGTAGAGTTTGGCCATCGTCCGCCCCGGAAGCTGCGAACCACTCTGGCAATCCGCCGAGGCGCGTTCGAGCCCTTTTTGGCGCAGCGTTCGCACGCGCGCGAGGACTATTCCGAACGGTCCACAAAAAAGGGCCGCCCGAAGGCGGCCAAAGCAACGATGCGGTGAGGTCGAGGACCTCGGGGGAACGCTCGCCGGGCTATGGGAAGGCGAGCGGCGCATCCGGCAATGCATGGGATGCCTCCGGAGCGTCTTCACCCTAAGGCCTCTGCGTGACATCCCGATGAACCGCTTTTGGTGTGCGCAAGCTGTTCAGCCGCCATTCACCTCCGCCCCCGCAAACTTCATCTCAGTTGCCGGAGAACATCATGCCCCGCTTGTCTGCCCTTTTGCCCCTGGTCCTCGCCGCCTTTGTCGCCACCCCTGCCCTCGCTTCGCCCAATGGCGTCTGGGAGTTGGACAGCAAGGACACCCGCTTCCAGTTCGAACTCTGCGGCGATGGTAATCAACTGTGCGGCCAGCTCGTCTGGCTGAGCGATGTCGACTACAACGAGCAGTACAAGCCCTACCTCAACAAGCCCATGGCCAATCGCCTGCGCCCCTCGGGCGCCAATAGCTGGAAGGGCACGCTGAAACTCTTTGGCTTCAACATCTCGGGCACCATCACCCAGCACAGCGACGACCACATGACCCTTCAAGGCTGCGCTGTCCTCGTCGTCTGCAAGAGCTACGAGATGTATCGCGTTAGCCAGTAACTCAGGGTGTGCAGGGATTTAGGTTAGGGCGGAGCGAAAATGGTGGTTTTCGAGAACCGGAACGGA
>CAJYKO010000047.1 GCA_913775215.1 uncultured Devosia sp.
GGCCGATACCGGCAACAAGATCGACGGCGAATTCCTCGCCTGGAACGATTATTGGCCCAAGCTCGCGACGCAGACCGCTGGCGGCAATGCGCCCGACATCGTCCAGATGGACTATCGCTACATCGTCGAATACGCCAAGCGCAACGCGATCGCGCCACTCGACGAATTCGTGGGTGGCGCCCTCAAGCTCGACAATTTCGATGCCGACCAGCTCGAAGGCGGCAAGGTCGATGGCAAGCTCTATGGCATTTCCCTCGGCGCGAACTCGGTGGCGACCCTGGTCAACACCGTGGCCTTCGAAGAAGCCGGCGTCGAGGTCCCGACCAATGCCTGGACCTATGACGAGCTCATGACCAAGGGTGAAGCCTTTGCCAAGGCCAATATCCGCGGCGGCATGAAGATGATGATGGACGGCTCCTATTCCGAGCCGATGCTCGACAACTGGCTGCGTCAGAAGGGCCTCATGCTCTATACCGCCGAAGGCAAGCTCGGCTTCGGCGCCGACGAAATGGTCGAATGGCTCACCCTTTGGAAGACCATGCGCGATGCCGGCATCATCGTCTCGCCTGACAACCAGGCGCTCGATACCGGCCCGCTCGAAACCACCATGCTCGTTTCGGGCAAGGCGGCAATGATGCCGTCGAACTCGAACCAGCTCGTTGCCTTCCAGACCCTGGTTCCCGATCGTCTCGACATGATCGGCTATCCGCGGATCGCCGAAGGCGTCGGTGGCGGTCACTATCGCAAGCCTTCGATGTTCTTCTCGGTCGGCGGCTCCTCCGCCGGCAAGGAAGCGGCAGCCGAATTCATCAGCTTCTTCATCTCGAACCCGGAAGCGGCCAAGATCCTCGGCGTCGAGCGTGGCATTCCCTGCCTGCCCGAAACCCGCGATGTCGTTGCTCCAACCCTCGACGAGCAGAACCAGATCGCCCTTAACTTCGTGTCGAACCTCGGCGACCTGCTTGGGCCGCTGCCACCGCCGCCCCCCGCCGCAGCCGGTGAAATCGACTCCTCGCTCCTGCGCACTATCGGCCAGGAAGTCGGCTTCGGCGCCCGCACGCCGGAAGATGCCGGTCCGTACTTCGTTTCCGAAGCAACGGCCATTCTCGAACGCGCGACCTGAGACTTTACAACCCCACGCGCCCCTATTCCGGGGCGCGTGGCTTATTTTTGGTGACTAAATGACTTTTCCGCTTTCCCGCCGCAGCTTTCTTCTTTCGAGCACCGCAGCCCTTGCTGCCGGCGCTCTCGGCACCATTCCAACCCTTGCGCAGGCCGCAAACTTGCGCCTGATCTTCTGGGGTGGACAGGCCCGTGCCGACCGCACCTATGGCGTGGTCGATCTCTTCACGGCGGAAAACCCGGACATTTCCATCGACGGCGAATTCCTGGGCTGGGCCGACTATTGGCCCAAGGTTGCAACGCAGACTGCCGGCGGCAACCAGCCTGACATCATCCAGATGGACTACCGCTATATCGGGGAATATGCGCGCCGTGGCTCGCTCGCCCCGCTCGATGCCTTTGTCGGCAATGGTCTCGACGTCTCCTCTTTTGACGAAGACCAGCTGCGCAATGGCACGATCGATGGCAAGCTGATCGGCGTCAGCCTCGGCGTTGCCGCCGGCGCGACCGTCTTCAACACCAAGGTTCTGAGCGATGCCGGAGTCGACATCGACCCAATGCGCTGGACCTATGACGACCTCTTGACCCTCGGCCCAAAAGTGTCGGAATCGACCGGCGGCGCCATGGCCATGGCCCCCGATGGCAGCGGCATTGAGCTTCTCTTTGAAAACTGGCTGCGCCAGAAGGGCAAGGCGCTCTATGCCGACGGCCAGCCGGCCTTTGCCCCGGAGGACGTGACCGAATGGTTCGAGCTCTGGACCGAATTGCGCAATGCCAAGGCGATCATTTCGCCCGACGAGCAGGCGATCGATACCGGACAGCTTGAAACCGCCCCGCTGGTGCGCGGCAAGTCCGCCATGAACTTTACCACCTCCAACCAGCTCGTCGCCTACCAGACGCTGGTGCCCGATGAATTGGGGATCGCCATTTTCCCGGCGACCGCGCCCGATTCCAAAGGCGGCCACTACCGCAATTCTTCGCAGTATTTCGCGCTCTCTTCGGCAAGCGCCTCGCCGGAAGCCGCGATCAAATTTATCAACTTCTTCGTCAATACGCCGGAAGCGGCGACGGTTCTCGGCGTCGAACGTGGCGTGCCGGCCTCCTCGACCATGCGCGATGCCGTGACGCCCTCGCTCGACGAGCGCAGCCAGATGGTCGTCAAATATATCGCCGATCTCGGCGAGATCGCCGGCGATGTGCCGCCGACTCCACCTGCCTCGGCTGGCGAAATCGAAGTTGCCCTCAAAACCAAGAGCCAGGAAGTCGCTTTCGGCGCGCAATCGCCCGCCGATGCCGGCCCTGCTTTCTACGACCAGGTCATCGAGACCCTGGGGAGGTCGAACTAAAGCATGAGCATTCAAAACGTGGCTTCGGCACCGCCGTCAGCAGAGGCTGAAAAAGTCTCGGGCTGGCGGCGTATCTGGCAGCAGGATGCCCCCGGCTACCTGTTCCTCCTGCCCTGGTTCATCGGGTTTTTCGGGCTGACGCTCGGGCCGATGATTTCCTCGCTCTATCTCAGCTTCAACCATTTCGACCTGCTGACCGCGCCGCGCTGGGCCGGCCTCGACAACTATGTCCGCATGTTCACCAACGATCCGAAATTTTCGGCGTCAATGCGGGTGACCCTGTTCTTTGTCGTCTTCTCGGTGCCGCTCAAGCTCGCCTTCGCCCTCGGCGTGGCACTCTTGCTCAACCGTGGCATGAAGGGCCTGACCGTCTATCGTTCGCTCTTTTACTTACCGAGCCTGCTCGGTGCGTCCGTCGCCATCGCCATTCTCTGGCGCCAGATCTTTGCCGGCGACGGCCTCGTCAACAAGTTCCTGTCCATCTTCGGTATTGTCGGCCCAAGCTGGATTTCGAACCCCAACTATTCGCTCTGGACCCTGATCGTGCTCTCGATCTGGCAGTTCGGTTCGCCCATGATCATCTTCCTTGCCGGCCTTCGCCAGATTCCGCAGGATATGTATGAGGCGGCTTCGCTCGATGGCGCGAGCAAGTGGCGGCAGTTCTGGAAGATCACCCTGCCGCTCCTGACCCCGGTCGTCTTCTTCAACGCCATCATCCAGACCATCGAAGCCTTCAAGAGCTTTACCCCGGCCTTCATCATCTCGGGCGGCACGGGCAACCCGATCAACTCGACGCTCTTTTACACCCTCTATCTCTATCAGGAGGCCTTCGGCTTCTTCCGCATGGGCTATGCTTCGGCACTCGCCTGGGTGCTGCTGGCGCTCGTTGCCTTCTTTACCGCCTTCTCGTTCCTCACCTCAAAGTACTGGGTGCACTACGATGACTGATGCCCCCATGAAACTGACCGTGGTCGGCGTCGAGACACCGAAGTTGCGCAAGCAGCTGATCTCCGTGGTCAGCCATGCGCTCCTCATCGGCGCATCGATCCTGATGCTCTATCCGCTGCTCTGGATGCTCGCCGCGAGCTTCCGGCCGGAAAACGAGATCTTTACCTCGACAAGCCTGCTGCCATCGGAATGGAGCATCGACGCATACTTCCGCGGCTGGAACGGGTTGCGGACGAGCTTTTCGGTGTTTTTCACCAATAGCTTCATCATCTCGATCCTCTCGGTGATCGGCAATGTGTTTGCCTGTTCGCTGGCGGCCTTTGCCTTTTCGCGCCTCGAATTCCGCGGACGGAAACTCTGGTTCGCGCTGATGCTGATGACGCTCATGCTGCCCTATCAGGTGACGCTGATCCCGCAATATGTGCTCTTCCGCCAGCTCGGCTGGGTCGACACTTTCCTGCCCCTCGTGGTGCCAAAATTCCTTGCGGCCGACGCCTTCTTCATCTTCCTCATGGTTCAGTTCTTCCGCGGTATTCCCAAAGAGCTCGACGAGGCCGCGATGATGGACGGTGCCGGGCCCTGGCGCATCTATTGGAAGATCATGCTGCCGCTCTCGACTCCGGTGCTGGCGACGGCTGCGATCTTCACCTTCATCTGGACCTGGGACGATTTCTTCGGGCCCCTCATCTATCTCAACAAGATGAGCGACTATACGGTGATGCTGGGTCTGCGCACCTTTACCGACTCGACCGGCACCTCCGACTATGGCGGGCTCTTTGCGATGAGCGTGCTCAGTATCGTGCCAATCTTCCTCTTCTTCCTCATCTTCCAGCGCCTGCTCATCGAGGGCATCGCGACGACCGGTATGAAGCGTTAAAACTATGACTGATCTGAAATTTGCCGCCATTGGTATCAATCACGCCCATATCTATGGGCAGGTCGACTGCCTCAAGCGCGCCGGCGCCACCTTTGTCGCCTTCCATGCCGTGGAAGACGACCTGGCCAAAACCTTTGGCGAAAAATACCCCGAGGCGAAGCGCGTCTCGGACCCGGCGGCGATCCTCGAAGACAATTCGATCCAGATCGTCACGACCGCTGCCATTCCCGGCGACCGCGCCGCCATCAGCCTTGCCGCCATGCGGCATGGCAAGGACGTGCTCACCGATAAGCCCGGGATGACGACGCTCGCCGATCTCGAAGAGATCAAAAAAGTGCAGAAGGAAACCGGCCGGATTTTTTCTGTGCTCTATTCCGAGCACTTTGAAGTGCCGGCTACGGTGGAAGCGGGCAATCTGATTGCCAAGGGCGCGATCGGACAGGTGGTCAACACCATCGGCATGGGGCCGCATTCGCTGCGTCTCAACAATCGTCCCGACTGGTTCTTCACGCGCAACCGCTATGGCGGCATCCTCTGCGACATCGCCAGCCACCAGTTCGAGCAGTTCCTGTTCTTCTCGGGCGCCATGGACGGCGAAGTCGTCTCCTCAAGCGTTGCCAATCGCAACCACCCGAACCGTCCGGGCCTACAGGATGTGGGCGATGCCCATGTCCGCACCGACAAGACCACCGGCTATATCCGCGTCGACTGGTTTACGCCCGAAGGCCTGCCGACCTGGGGCGACGGGCGTCTGACGATCCTAGGAACAGAGGGCTATATCGAACTGCGGAAATATATCGACATTGCCGGACGTCCGGGCACGGATCACCTGTTCCTCGTCGACAAGAAGGGTGTGCAGCATATCGACTGTTCCGCGACCGACATGCCCTTCGGGCGCCAATTCCTCGATGATGTGCGCAATCGCACTGAAACCGCCATGCCGCAGGAGCGCTGCTACAATGCCATGAAACTGGCCCTGACGGCACAGGCCAAGGCCGAAACCGGCACGGAGTGGGCACAATGAGTCGCATTCTCAACGTCGCCGTCGTCGGCTGCGGCATCGGCCGCTCACATATCGTCGAGGGCTACCAGCCCAATTCGGATAAGTTCAAGGTTCTGGCGCTCTGCGATCTCGATGCCGAACGCATGGCCAAGGTCGGCGATGAGTTCGGCGTCGAGCGCCGGATCACCAATTTTGACGATCTTCTCACCATGGACGATATCGACATCATCGATGTCTGCACTCCGCCGGGCGTGCATTATGCGATGGTGATGAAGGCGCTCGAAGCCGGCAAACATGTCGTCTGCGAAAAGCCGCTGGTCGGCTCGCTCCGCCAGGTCGATGAAATCATGGAAGCGGAAAAGAAGGCCAGGGGTCTTCTCATGCCGGTCTTCCAGTATCGCTTCGGCGACGGCATCGAACAGGCCAAGGCCGTCATCGACGCCGGGCTGGCCGGAAAGCCCTATGCCGGAACGGTCGAAACCATGTGGCGCCGCGAGGCTCCCTATTATGCGGTGCCCTGGCGCGGCAAGTGGAAGACCGAGCTTGGTGGCGTCCTCATGGGCCACGCCATTCATCCGCATGACATTTTTACATATTTGATGGGCGATATATCGCGCATCTTCGGGCGCGTGGCGACGCGGGTGAACCCCATCGAGGTGGAAGACACGATTTCCGCTTCCCTCGAAATGAAGAGCGGGGCATTGGCAAGCTTTACGGCAACGCTCGGTTCAGTCGACGAGATCACTCGTATTCGCCTGCAATTCGAGCACGTGACGATCGAGAGCGACCACGCGCCCTATAATCCGGGCAAGGAACTCTGGAAAATCCTGCCGCGCAATGACGAGGTGAAGGCCAAGATCGACGCGCTGCTGGCCAACTGGACGCATGTGCCGAGCCGGTTCGAGACGCAGATGGTGCGCTTCCACCAAGCCATCGAGGGCAAGCGGCCTTTGCCGGTGACCTCGGCCGATTCGCGCCGCTCGCTCGAATTGGTGACCGCGTTCTATCATTCATCATCGACGCATCAGGAGGTCGTTCTGCCCCTGGGTCCGGACCATCCGCTCTATGAGAGCTGGGTGCCGGCCGCGTTCCGGTAAGCGGAGGAGACACAAATGGCGACGAGCATTCAACTGCGTCAGCTCAAGAAGGCCTATGGCGATGTCCAGGTCATTCATGGCGTCGACCTCACCATCGAACCCGGCGATTTCACCGTTTTCGTCGGCCCCTCGGGCTGCGGCAAATCCACCCTTTTGCGCATTATCGCCGGCCTTGAGCCGATCACCGGGGGTGACCTCCTGATCGACGGGCAGCGCATGAACGAAGTGCCGGCGGCCAAGCGCGGCATTGCCATGGTCTTTCAGTCCTATGCGCTTTACCCGCATATGTCGGTTTACCAGAACCTGGCATTCGGGCTTGAAACGGCAAAGATGCCCAAGGCCGAGATCGAAAAGCGCGTGCAGCGCGCGGCCGAGATTTTGAAGATCGAGCCGCTCTTGAAGCGCAAGCCCAAGCAGCTCTCGGGCGGCCAGCGCCAGCGCGTTGCCATTGGCCGCGCCATCGTGCGCGAACCGAAGATTTTCTTGTTCGACGAGCCCTTGTCGAACCTTGACGCCGAACTACGCGTCGCCATGCGCGTCGAGATCGCCAAACTGCACAATGATCTTGGGAACACCATGATCTACGTGACCCACGACCAGGTCGAAGCCATGACCATGGCCGACAAGATCGTGGTGCTGCGTGCAGGCATCATCGAACAGGCCGGCGCGCCGCTCGAACTCTACAACAATCCGCGCAATCTCTTCGTCGCCGGTTTCATCGGCTCGCCCAAGATGAATTTTTTGACCGCATCGGGTGAAGGGGAGACAATCAAGACCGCTGGGGCCAGCGTGGCGCTGGGGCGCAATGTTGCGGGTGCCGCAACGTTCGGCGTACGGCCCGAGCACATTACGCTCACCGAAGGGTCGGGCGTGAAGTTTGCCGATCTTCGGGTCGATCTCGTTGAAAATCTCGGCGGGCAGACCGTGGTCTATGCAACAACGACTGACGGGCAGGCGTTGACCGTTGTGCTTGAAGGCCAGCGCCATGTGGAACTCGGTTCGACCGTGACCGCTTATGTCGATCCGGCAAAGGTTCAAGTCTTCAACGCCGAAGGCGCCGTGATCCGCTAAGGCGCTTGAGCAAATTCCGGCCGGCTCCGAAGCTCGGGGCCGGCTTTTTGCTGGCCGTTCCGTCCCTGTCGTGATTAGTGCCAGGCAAACGGAGGCGCAGATGCCCGAGGTGATTTCTCAGGACGGTACGGTCATCGGCTATGATATCGAGGGCCATGGGCCGCTCGTCATTCTCGTGGCCGGGGCAACGCAGTATCGCGCCATCGACCGGACGCGAACGCCGAGCCTCCAAAAGCAGCTGGCCAAGCGATTTGCCGTCATCAACTATGACCGGCGCGGACGAGGCGAATCCGGCGATATATCACCCTATGCGGTCAAACGGGAAATCGAGGATATTGCCGCCCTGATGGCGGCGCATGGCGGCGAGGCGCGGCTCTTCGGCATGTCCTCGGGCGCCGTACTGGCGCTTGAAGCCGCCGCGGTCATGCCGCGCACTATAAAATCTCTTGCGCTCTACGAGCCGCCAATCAATCCGGCGGCAAGCGCCGAGCATTATCAAAACGAGCACCGAGCCATGGCCGCGTTGGCCGCGGAAGGGCGCGCGGGCGAAATGATGCGGCAGTTCCTGCTTGGGGTCGGCATGGACGCGGAGG
>CAJYKO010000048.1 GCA_913775215.1 uncultured Devosia sp.
GTCACCGCATCGAAAAGCTGCTGGTCGTTGACGAAGACTATCGCTGCATCGGCCTTATCACCGTCAAGGACATCGAAAAGGCTCAGCTCCACCCTAACGCCGTCAAGGACGAGCAGGGACGCCTCCGCGTTGCCGCCGCCTCGACCGTGGGTGACAATGGCTTCGAGCGCTCCCTCGCGCTCATCGATGCCGGCGTTGATCTGCTCGTCATCGATACCGCTCACGGCCACTCTGTGCGCGTCGCCGAAGCCGTCGAACGCGTCAAGCGCGAGAGCAATTCCACGCGCATCGTTGCCGGCAATGTCGCGACGGCCGAAGCCACCAAGGCGCTGATCGATGCTGGTGCGGATGCCGTCAAGGTCGGTATCGGCCCCGGCTCGATCTGCACCACCCGCGTCGTCGCGGGCGTTGGCGTGCCGCAGCTTGCAGCCGTCATGGGCTGCGCTGAAGAGGGCCACAAGGCCGGAGTTCCCGTAATCGCCGATGGCGGCATCAAGTTCTCGGGCGATATGGCGAAGGCCCTCGCTGGGGGCGCCTCATGCGTCATGGTCGGCTCGCTGCTCGCCGGTACCGATGAAGCACCGGGCGAAGTGTTCCTTTATCAGGGCCGCTCCTACAAATCCTATCGCGGCATGGGCTCGGTCGGCGCCATGGGTGCCGGCTCCGCCGATCGCTATTTCCAGCAGGATGTGCGCGATCAGATGAAGCTCGTGCCAGAAGGCATCGAGGGCCAGGTGCCCTATAAGGGCCCAGTCGGCGCCGTGCTGCATCAACTTGCCGGCGGTCTCCGCGCCTCGATGGGCTATACCGGCGCGCACACGCTCAAGGACTTCCGCGAAAACGCCACTTTTGTGAAAATCTCAGGCGCCGCTTTGAGCGAAAGCCATGTCCACGACGTGACGATCACCCGCGAAGCTCCGAATTATCGCAGCGGTCGCTAACCCTGTCGGCCCGCTGGTCAGTCGGCCAGCGGGTCATGCCCCCAATTCATCAGCGAATAGCGCCACTTGGTGTCTTTGACATCGCCCATGGGCTTCTGTGCCAGATGTCGGTGCACATAGCCGACCACCTTCTTCATATGCACATAGTCCGCATCGGTCAGGTCGGCCTTCTTTTTGTGCTTGATCTCGACGATCCGCCGCCCCGAATGGTGCCCGACGGACTCCTTCTCCCCGTCTTTCGGCCAACCGACTTCCTTGCTCTCCTCAGTCTCCAGCCACTTCTCAAGTTTTGCCGGCGTCATGTTTACTGCCTCGGAAAACTGCTTGTAGATATCCTCGTGATCGTCCTGGGCCATGGCCTTGCTCCTTGTTTGCCAAGGCAACGGCGCTCACCCCCATCTGCGTTCCCCACCAAACCATTTTGCGTTCCACCCCGTTACTGCCTCAGCGCAATCGACCGGACTCCGCCATGCCTCTCACCGAAAAACTGCTCGTCCTCGCCATGGCCGCCCAGGTTCTGCTTGCGGTTGCTATCCTCGTCATGATGGGGCGCGAACGGGTGCCGCGCGTGATGAGCGGGGAAATCCCCATGGCCGACATTGCTGTTGAGCGCTCTGCTTATCCACTGCACGCTCGGCTCCTTTCCAACAATTTCGACAATCAGTTCCAGCTCCCCGTCCTCTTCTTCGTCGCCGCGCTTCTTGCGCTGCAGATCGGCGTTGTCGGCTGGGTTGAAGTACTCTTTGCTTGGGCTTTCGTCGCCCTGCGCTATGTCCACGCCGCCATCCACGTTACCAGCAATCATGTGCTCCATCGCTTCATGGTCTATACGGCCGGTCTTGCGGTTCTGGTGCTGTTCTGGCTATGGCTCGTGGGTAAAATTCTCCTCGCCCCGAGTATCTGACCCATGCGCCTTCCCGGCCGTATCGCCGCCGCCATCGAAGTCCTGACCGATGTCGAAACCCACAAGCGTCCCGTCTCGGAGGCGCTGAAGGCTTGGGGCCTCAACAATCGTTTTGCCGGGGCCGGCGATCGTGCCGCCATCGGCAATCTCGTTTATGACGCGCTGCGCCGCCGTGCCTCCTATGCTTTCGCGATGGGCAGCCACGAGCCGCGCGCTCTGGTTCTCGCCGCTGTCCTCCGTCACTGGGGCGAAACGCCTGAGACCCTCGCCGCCATGTTCGCTGAAGACAGTCATGCCCCAGCGCCGCTGACCCCGCTCGAACAGGCCGGCGCCCATGCCGAGGTCGAAGCCGCGCCCGATATCATCCAGGCCGATTTTCCCGAATGGCTCGCCAACTCGCTCAAGCGGGCCTTTGGCACCGACCTTGCAGCCGAAGGCCAGGCCATGGCTGGTCGCCCGTCGCTCGATCTCCGCGTCAATGCCCTTAAAGCGACGCCTGAAAAGGTCATGAAGTCGCTCGCCCGCTTTTCGCCCCAGCAAACCCAATACGCCCTTCTTGGCCTCACTATGCCAGCAGGACCCGGCGATGCGCGCACACCCAACGTCACGACCGACGAGGGCTACCAAAAAGGCTGGTTCGAAGTGCAGGATCAGGGCAGCCAGATGGTGTCGGCCCTAGCCGGCGCTCAGCCCGGCGATCAGGTGCTCGATCTCTGCGCCGGGGCAGGGGGCAAGACCCTCGCGCTCGCTTCGACCATGGGCAACAAGGGCCAAATCTTTGCCTATGACAGCGATCGCAACCGCCTCGCGCCCATTTATGATCGGCTCAAGCGCAATGGCGTGCGCAATGCCCAGGTCCGTGCCCCAGAACCCGGCGCGCTCGATGATCTCGTCGGCAAGATGGACCGCGTCGTCGTCGATGCCCCGTGTACCGGCACCGGCACCTGGCGTCGCCGCCCGGATACGAAATGGAAGCTGACGCCCGAACTTCTAGCCCAACGCCAGGCCGACCAGGCAGTCATTCTAGAAGAAGCCACGCGCTACCTCAAATCCGGCGGCACGCTCGTCTACATCACCTGCTCGATCCTTCCCGAAGAGAACGACAATCAGGTGGCAGCGCTGCTCTCGGCCCATCCCGAACTCAGATCGGTCGATATCGCAGCCGCTTGGCGGAGCGCTTTCATCACGGATATCCCGCCTGGTCTTGCGACCCCCGCTGGCGGCGTCCTTCTCACCCCGCATCGGACCGGGACGGATGGCTTTTATTGCCACCTGCTACGCAAGGCGTGAAGTGAACCACGGTACCTGCCCTCACGTTCTAGGATCAGTCATCCACAAACAAAGGGCAGGCTCATGTCAGCCACCACCACCCATCACCAGACGCCGCGGTCATGGATTGTCCTCGGCGCCTTCATTCTCGTCGTTGTCGGCGTCGGCGCGCTGATCGGCACCCAGTCCATCCCAGGCACCTGGTACGAATCCCTCACCAAACCGCCCTTCAATCCACCCAACTGGATCTTTGGGCCGGTGTGGTTCACGCTCTATGTGCTGATCGCCATTTCCGGCTGGCGCTTGTTTATGGACAACCCGACCGGCACACCAATGAAGCTCTGGTACGCCCAGATGGCGCTTAACTGGGCCTGGTCGCCTGTGTGGTTCGTTGCGCAGCTGATCTGGCCCGCCTTCGCCATCATTGTGCTGCTCTGGCTCACGATCGTCGGCTTTATCCTGGTCACTTGGAAGCGCGATCGTCTGGCTGCCTCCCTGTTCCTGCCCTATTTGGCATGGGTGAGCTTCGCGAGCCTTCTCAATCTGTCGATCGGCATTCTCAACTAGCTGTCTTGATTCCGGCCGGCGCCTCATCGCGCCTGCCGGGTTGCTCCAGCCTTCGCGCCCAGCGCACTATGGGCTGCTCCAGCAGATAAAAGCTAAACGTCGCCACGACAAAGGTAACGGTAATTACGATTCCGCTCGTTTGCAGCCATGTTGCCCAGCCAGTCTCTCCAGACGTATCAAACGCCCCCGGCTTAAGCTTTTCGATCAGCCACATGATCAGGAAGTGCCAGACATAAATGCCAAAAGAAATCTTGGCGATGAACCGTACCGGCGGATTATCCAAAATGCGGCCAAGATAGAGTGACGACGGAAGCGCGATGAGCGCGACACCGACGGCAAGCGGCATGATCGGAAAGGCATAGGGAATGTCCAGCCAGCCAAAGCCCTCCGAAAGCCCCCCGATATTGACCGCGAGAATGACCGCCGTCGCCAGCACGGCAAGTCCGCCGATCACGTCCATCGCAATACCCCTGTGCCTCTGCATCAGCACCTGAACGCCCGCAGCGAGCCCACCCAGCGCAAAAATCGCGAAAAATCCGATAGGATTAAATCTGGGCATCCAGGCCTTGGCACCGCCGACAAGGCCATGGTTCCAACCGCGCTCGACATCATCGATCGGCGCCCACTGCACCGCCATCCAGTGAACGAGCAGCACAACAGCGATCACGCCAACCCAGAGCAGCCGTGCCGGCCAATTTCGCGCCTTTGCTGCAAACAGCGCCGCCATTCCGAGCGGCAAGAGCAGATAGGCCGTCACTTCGAACCCGATCGACCAAAGCGGGCCATTGTTATCGACGGGAAACAGCGTCACCCAGTGCCAATCACTGACCAGCAGCAAGCCAGCCACGAATCGGATGATCCGCTCGCCATCCAAAACCTTGCCGCCGAGCATCAGGTCGAGGCAAAGGCTGACTGTGAGCGCTAGCCAAAATCCGGGCACGATCCGCGCCAGCCGCCGCAGCGCATAGGTGCGCATCGACGGCATCGGCTTGCCCGCATCGAGCGCGAGCCAAAATGGCCGCGCCAACAAAAAACCGCTGAGAACAAAGAAGACAGAAACACCAAAACTGCCATAGACCAGAAAGCGCAGCACCGGCTGGATTGCTTGCGGCACTGCGTTCATATCCATGCGGAAGGCGAGATGGTGCAGCAGTACACCCATGCAGGCCGTCGCCCGCAAAAAGTCAGCGCCCAAAAGGCGGTTGTCTTGGTTCATCTGTGCTTACCCACGCGATTTCTCGTCCCAACGCACCAAATGCCAGATCGTGCCTTTGTGATGCAACATTCCGGCCCTGCAATGGCAGCGCTTGCGAAAACCCTGCACTGCGGCTAAAGCCTCGCCATGCAGCTCCCAGATCCCGCTTCCGCTCAAGATTCCATCCTGATCGTCGACTTCGGCTCTCAGGTGACCCAGCTCATCGCACGCCGCATCCGCGAGACCGGCGTCTATTGCGAAATCCACCCATTTCAGTCTGCGGCGGCGGCATTCGCGGCAATGCAGCCCAAGGGTGTAATCTTCTCAGGTGGCCCCGCCTCGGTCACCGACGAGGGCAGCCCGCGAGCGCCGCAGGAGATCATCGATTCGGGTCTCCCGATCCTCGCCATCTGTTACGGCCAGCAGACTTTCTGCCTGCAGCTCGGCGGCAAGGTAGAGGGTGGCCATCACCGCGAATTTGGCCGCGCCGATATCGAAGTTCTAGAACCGTCGGCCCTCTATGACGGCATTTGGAACGTCGGCAGCAAGTATCAGGTATGGATGAGCCACGGCGACCGTGTCACTGAGCTTCCTGCGGGTTTCAAGGTAATGGCGACCTCGCCGAATGCGCCCTTCGCCATTGCCGGCGACGAGAGCCGCAAATACTACACCACCATGTTCCATCCCGAAGTGGTCCATACGCCCGATGGCGGCAAGCTTTTGGCCAACTTCGTGCACAATATCGTCGGCCTAAAGTCGGACTGGAACATGTCGGCCTATCGTCAGAAGATGGTCGAAAAGATCCGCGCCCAGGTCGGCAGCGGAAAGGTGCTCTGCGCGCTTTCCGGCGGTGTCGATTCGTCCGTTGCGGCTGTCCTAATCCACGAGGCCATTGGCGATTAGCTGACTTGCGTTTACGTTGACCACGGCCTGATGCGTTTGAACGAAAGCGAGCAGGTCGTCACCATGTTCCGCGACCAGTTCAATATCCCGCTGGTCCATGTCGATGCC
>CAJYKO010000049.1 GCA_913775215.1 uncultured Devosia sp.
GGCCGAGTCAAGGTAATTGGCGAACTGGTCGGCGAAATTGACTTGGCCGGGGAAGTTCGAACCGTCGCCGATCCAGATGGTCAGGGCTTTCGAGCCAATGGTCTTGCCGATCTCGATGCATTCGAGATTGTGCTCGATCGCCTGATCGCGCGTCGCCTTGTCATAGGCAGAGAGCGAGCCGAACTTGTAGCTCTGCATCTGGCCCTTGGCGTCCGAAAAGGTGTTGGAGTTCATGGCATCGAAGCCGAGGTTGAAGCGGCTGGCGGCCTGCTTCAGACGGTTCGGATCGGCCTTGTCCCACGGAATGTGGAGGGAGATGGTGCGCGTTGCCTGGGTCAGTTGGGCGATGACGGCGCAGTCTTCGATCTTGTCGAAGATATCGCGCGGCTCGCCCTTGCCCGGAAATTTGGCAAAGCGGGTGCCGCCGGTGCCGACGCCCCACGAGGGGACGGCGACGGAGAATTTTGCAACCTTGGCCTTGATCTCGTCGATGGCGATGCCGCGGCGGTCCAGACGTTCGCCCAGGGTTTCATAATCGCGGCGGAGATCGGCCTCGCGCTTGCTGTTGTCGGCTTCGACGATGGATGCGTCGATAATGTGTTCGGTCATGTTTTGCTCCTCCTCCCACACCCACCGGTTGTCATCCCGGCCTTGAGCCGGGATCCATCTTGAGATCTCAGGATGGGCCCCGGCCTTCGCCGGCGTGACATTCAGTGGATGGGTTAGGACAATGCCAGATTAGCGCGGGAACGACTGGGCGTTGCCGGCGTCGACGTTGATGATGTTGCCGGTGGACTTGGCCGAGGCTTCCGAGGCGAAGAAGTAGATGGCTTCGGCGATGTCTTCGGGGAACACGGAACGCTTCAGCATCGAACGCTGGCGATACATTTCTTCAAGGCCGTCCTTGTCGGTCTTGTAGGTCGATGCGCGCTGCTCGAGCCACTCGCCGGCCCAGATCTTCGAACCACGGAGCACGGCGTCGGGATTGACGACGTTGACGCGGATTTGGGCTTCCGCGCCTTCGAGGGCGAGGCAGCGCGCCAGGTGAATTTCGGCGGCCTTGGCGGTGCAATAGGCGGCAGCGTTCGGGGAAGCGGCAAGGCCATTCTTGGACGCGACGAAGACAACGTTGCCGCCGATTTTCTGTTGGCGGAAAAGACGGAAGGCTTCGCGGCTGACGAGGAAATAGCCCGTGGACAGGATGTCCATGTTCTTGTTCCAGAGGTCGAGCGAGGTGTCTTCGATCGGGGCCGAGGAGGCGAGGCCGGCATTCGACACGAGAATGTCGAGGCCACCGAATTCGACTACGGCATGGGCAAAACCGGAAAGGACCTGTTCTTCCTTGGTGACGTTGATGTTCACCGGACGGACGAAGTCAGCCCCGAAAATGCCGGAGAGTTCGGCCGTGGCGCCATCGAGCGCGGTCTGGTCGATATCGGCGAGAACGACGCAGGCGCCTTCGCGGAGAAGACGGGCGGCGGTGGCCTTGCCGATGCCGCCGGCGCCGCCGGTGACGAGGGCAATCTTGCCGGCGAGAGACTTTGGCTTCGGCATGCGCTGGAGCTTGGCTTCTTCAAGCAGCCAATATTCGATGTCGAAGGCTTCCTGCTCGGGCAGCCCCTGATATTCAGAAACGGTCGAGGCGCCGCGCATCACGTTGATGGCGTTGACATAGAACTCGCCGGAAATACGGGCGGTGGCCTTGTCCTTGGCGAAGGTGATCATGCCCACGCCCGGGATCAGGTAAACGACGGCATTTGGATCGCGGATGGCGGGCGAATTGTCGTGCTTGCAGCGCTCGTAATAGGCCGCGTAGTCGGCACGATAATCGGCAATCTGCTGGTCGAGACCAGCGATGACCGCATCGATATCCGGATTGGCCGGATCGAAATCGATGACCAGCGGACGGATTTTGGTGCGCAGGAAATGGTCCGGGCAGGAGGTGCCGAGGGCCGCGAGCGGGCGCAGATTCCTGGAATTGACGAATTCGAGCACGGCAGCGGAATCGTCGAAGTGGCCGAGCTTATGGCTGTCTTCGGAGATGAAGCCGCGGATTTGGGGCATCAGCTTGGCCGCGACGGCGCGGCGGGCGTCGGCATCGAGCGACTGGACGGCAACGCCGCCGAAGATGGTCTTGCCTTCAGTTTGACCTTCGAACCATTCGATCGCCTGATTGATGATGCGGATCGTGGTCTCGTAGCATTCCTTGGGCGTGTTGCCCCAGGTGAAAAGACCGTGGGATTCGAGGATCACGCCTTCGGCGTTCGGGTTCTCGATGCAGAACTTTTCAAGCCACAGGCCGAGTTCGAAACCCGGCTTCTTCCACGGAAGCCAGCCGATGTTGTCGCCAAAGATTTGGCTTGTCAGTTCCTTGGAGTTCTTCGAGGCCGCAATGGCGATGATCGCATCCGGGTGCATGTGATCGACGTAAGGACGGTTCACATAGGCATGGAGCGGCGTATCGATTGAGGACGCGCGCGGATTGAGGTTGAACGTCGCGTGGGGCAGGTAGCCCACCATTTCGTCTTCAAACTCGACACCGCGATAAAGGCCCTTGAGGGCGCGCAGCTTGTCCATATAGAGCGTGGCAAAGCCATCGAGCTTGATCGAGGCATTGTCGCCGCCCGAACCCTTCACCCACAGAACCTCGACCATTTCGCCCGTAAGAGGGTCTTTCTGCATGATCTTGGAAGAGGTGTTGCCGCCGCCGTAATTGGTGACGCGCTTGTCGGACCCGAGGAGGTTGGAGCGATAGACGAGGCGCTCCGGCTCGGTCATGGACGCGGCCTTGGCGTCGTCCCACTTGTTTTCAAGGCGCTTGGGCGCGGTGGACATGAAAATTCCTCCCGAAGTGGTGGCGCCGATGACGACGCTTGGTTCAAATTG
>CAJYKO010000050.1 GCA_913775215.1 uncultured Devosia sp.
GCGGCGGCGGCCACGAAGACTGCGGCAAGACCGACGAGCGAATGGAAGGCGGCGACAAGCTGGGGCATGTCGGTCATCTTCACTTCGCGCGCGATATAGGCGCCGATGCCGCCACCGAGGCCAAGGCCACCGATGATGAGGAGCCAGCCGACCCAATCGCTGGGCGCGGCGACGAGAAGCGTGGTGACGACGGCGATGGCCATGCCGACCATGCCGTAGAGATTGCCCTGGCGGGCGGACGAGGGGCTCGAAAGCCCGCGCAGCGCGAGGATGAAGAGCACACCCGCTGCAAGGTAGAAGAGGGCGGCGATATTGGCGTCGATCATGACCGTCAGCCCTTCTTCTTATACATCGCCAGCATGCGCTGGGTGACGAGGAAACCGCCAAAAATATTCACGCTGGCAAAGACCAGGGCGATGAAACCGAAGAGTTTTGAAACCCAGCTGGCGTCATTGGCGAGATGCACGCCCACCGCGAGCAGGGCGCCGACGACGATCACCGAGGAAATCGCATTGGTGACGCTCATCAGCGGGGTGTGGAGCGCCGGGGTGACGCTCCAGACGACAAAATAGCCGACAAAGATCGCAAGGACGAAAATGGCGAGGCGGAAGGTGAAAGGATCGATGGCGCCGCCCAGTGCCCCATGGGCGATGGCGGTGGTGGTGTCGGCGATGGTGCCTGCAGTCGTTTCCATTTAGAGCTCCCCCTCCGGCTTGACGACGGGCCGCCGGGCGGGGGGCTTTTTCTTGGGCGCAGGATTGGCCGCGTCAGGTGCCGCGGCAGCCTTGCGGGTGACGGCTTTCTTGGCCGCAGGTTGCGAACCGGCTGGCGCAATGGCTTCCGGGGCTATCGTTGCCGCCGCCTTTTTGCGCGGGGCGTGCTTGGTCACGGGCTCATCAGCGAGGACTGCAACGGGTCTGGATTTCGCTGCTGCCGGCTTGCGCGCTGCGCCGGTCTTGGCCGGAGCATCCTTTGCGACGAGCTTCCGGCTCGGCGGCTTTGGTTCGGGTGCAGGAACGGTGAGGGGTTCGGAAGAAGGAGCAGGCTTTGCCGTGAGGGTGGTCGCGAAATTGGGATGGACCACGGCGCCGTCGCGGGTCAGGACGGTCGCCTTGACCAGTTCGTCGTCCCAATTGATCGCGAGCTTTTTCTCCTTTTTGTCGATCAGGGTATCGATGAAGGACAAGAGATTTTTTGCGTAGAGCTGGCTGGCGGTTGTCGGGATGCGGCTCGCGAGATTGGTGAAGCCGATAATCTTTACCCCGTTGTGCTCGACGATCTGGTCGGCACGGGTGAGTTCGACATTGCCCCCGCGTTCGGCGGCAAGATCGACGATGACAGATCCGGGCGCCATGCTCTCAACCATGGCGGCAGTCACCAGTTTTGGGGCCGGGCGGCCGGGAATGAGCGCGGTGGTGATGACGATGTCCTGCTTGGCGATATGGCCGGCGACGAGTTCGGCCTGCGCCTGGCTTTCGGCCAGCGTCAACTCGCGCGCATAACCGCCGGTGCCGGACGCGTCTTTGAGCGCATCGGTCATGATGAATTTGGCGCCGAGCGAGCCGACCTGTTCGGCTGCGGCTGCGCGGACGTCGGTGGCTGACACCACGGCGCCGAGACGGCGCGCGGTGGCGATGGCCTGGAGCCCGGCAACGCCGGCGCCCATGACAAAGGCCTTGGCTGGGCGCACGGTCCCCGCCGCGGTCATCATCATCGGCAGGGCGCGCTCGAACTGCGCTGCCGCTTCGATGACGGCCTGGTAGCCGGCGAGGTTGGCGTGGGAGGAGAGAATGTCCATGACCTGCGCGCGGGTGATGCGCGGCATGAATTCCATGGCAATAGCGGTGACGCCGGATCCGGCCAGGGCGGCGATCTCAGCCTCGTTGCCATAAGGGTCGAGGCTTGCGATCAGCAAAGCGCCGGGATTGGCGCCAGCGAGGGCTGTTGCCGGTGGACGGCGGACTGCCAGGATCAGATCGGCCTGCCAGACGGCTTCTTTAGCCGATGTCGCAATGGCGGCCCCGGCTTCGGCAAAATTGTCGTCGCTGATACGGGATTTGTCACCCGCGCCGGACTCGATGCTCACATTGGCACCGAGCCCGATCAATTTGGCGATCGTCTCGGGGGTGGCGGCAACGCGATTTTCGCCTGTTGCCGTTTCCCGCAGAACTGCAAGTTTCATGAGAATTCTCCTCCCGCCTGCCAGACGGGCAGGCAATTCCATGGCCTGCTGACTGAAACCCTTACGGGCGGATCAGGAAGAAGAGGATGATCATGATCACCGCGAGGGAGTAGACCGACCACTTCACCCCGGTGATGAAGCCGGTATAGGTCTTTTCATGCTCGGCGTAGTCCATCGCCGATTCCAGTACGGGCTGGGAGTGGTGCTCGGGGTGGTGCTTGGTGGCCATGTAGTCCTCGAAAAAACGTCTTCGTCGATAGGTCCAGAACTTAGGGCGAAGTTGCCTCAAGCTCGTCAATCAGCCCTTCGATCATGGAAAGGCCGAGCGTCCAGAAATTAGGGTCTTTGGCATCGAGCCCGAAGGGCGCCAAAAGTTCGGAATGATACTTGCTTCCCCCAGCCTTGAGGAGCTCGAAATAGCGCTCCGCAAAGCCATCGCTGGACTTCTCATACTGTGCGTAGAGCGAGTTCACAAGGCAATCGCCGAAAGCATAGGCGTAGACATAGAAGGGGGAGTGGATGAAGTGCGGAATATAGGTCCAGAAGATGTCGTAGCCTTCGTTCTGGACGATGCCGTCACCCAGCGATTCGGCCTGCACGTCGAGCCAGATCTGGTTGATTTCCTCGGTGCGTAACTCGCCCTGGCGGCGCGCGGTGTGGACCCGGCGCTCGAAGGTATAGAAGGCGATCTGGCGCACGACGGTGTTGAGCATGTCTTCTACCTTGGAAGACAGGAGGGCGAAGCGCTGCTTGGGATCAGTCGTCTTGTCGAGGAGAGCCCTAAAAGTCAGCATTTCGCCAAAAACGGAGGCCGTTTCGGCCAGCGTCAGCGGGGTATTGGCGAGGATCGGCCCTTGCGCGGCGGCAAGGCGCTGGTGGACGCCATGGCCGAGTTCATGGGCGAGCGTCATGATATCGCGGGTGCGGCCGAGATAGTTGAGCATCAGATAGGGATGGGCACTCGGCACCGTGGGGTGCGCGAAGGCACCGGAGAGCTTGCCATTGCCGGTTGGGGCGTCGATCCAGCCCGAATTGAAGAAAGGCTTTGCCAATTCGGCAAGATCGGGCGAGAAGCGCCCATAGGCGTCGAGGACGGTCGTGACGGCGGTGTCCCAATCCCAGACGCGTTCGTCGCTGGTCGGCAGCGGCGCATTGCGGTCCCAGGCGTTGAGCTTGTCCTTGCCGAACCACTTGGCCTTCATCTTGTAATAGCGATGCGACAGGCGCGGATAGGCGGCTTCGACGGCCTTTTGCAGGGCATCGACGACTTCGCGCTCAACCGAATTGGCCATGTGACGACTGTCGGCAATATCCTCATAGCCGCGCCAGCGGTCGGAGATTTCCTTGTCCTTGGCGAGGACATTGGTGATGTGGGTAAAGAGCCGGCCATTGGCCTTGAAGGTTTTAGCGAGCGCCTTGAAGGCGGCTTCACGCTTGGCCTCTTCGCGGTCGGAGAGGAGGTGGAGGGTCGATTCAAGATTGAGCGTTTCGCCCTCTACCTCGAATTCGAGCGCCGAAAGCGTTTCGTCGAAGAGCCGGTTCCAGGCGGAATAGGCAGTGACCGACTTATCGTGAAACAGTTCTTCGAGCTTGTCGTCAAGCTGGTAAGGCTTGGCTTTCCTGAGTTCGGCAAACCAGGTCTTGTAGCGCCCGAGTTCCGGGTCGGCGGCGAGGGCCGCGTCGAGCGTCGCATAGTCAATGCGATTGAGCTCGAGTTCGAAAAAAAGGACGCGGGTCGACAAGTTCGTCAGCGCCTCATTGGTGTCGCCCATGAACTTGGCGCGATCGGGATCGGTCGAGCGCTGCGCATATTGGAGGAAGGAGAACGAGCCGATGCGGCCAGTGAGGTCGCCGAGCGTTTCGCTGTCCTTGATTGCCTTGATCAGGCCGCCAGTTTTGGTCAGCTCGGTGAGCTTGCCTTTGTAGTCAGCCTCGAACTTGGCCGCGAGTTGCTTTGCTTCTTCGAGCGCAGCCTTGAATTCGGGGCTGTCTTTGCCGGGATAGAGATCGGTGAGGTCCCAAACGGGGAGGTTGCCAAACTGGTTGTGGCCTTTTTGGGCAGCAGCGCTCATGCGAACTCGACTCCGAAGTTTTTGTTTGGGCCGGACCTTAGCGAGCTTGTTCCGGGCTGTGAAGGTCAGCCCGCCAGAAGCCGATTGGTGCCGTCCCAGATCAGTTGCAAGGCAAGCAAGAACACCAGCCAATAGGCGATCCGGTAGAAGAGCTTCATCGAGATGCGACGAACGAGATAGATGCCGAGGAAGACGCCGATGACGCCCACGGGGGCGAGCGCCGCCGAGAGCGTCAGGTTGTGGACGTTGAGCTGGCCGAGAAAGAAATAGGGGATGAGCTTGGCGGTATTGACGATGGCGAAGAAGACAGCCGTCGTGCCGGAATAGACCAAGGGCGACAGTTTGCGCGGCAGGACGTAAATCTGGAACGGTGGGCCGCCGGTGTGGGAGATGAAGCTCGTAAAGCCGGCGACCCCGCCCCAGAAGGTGCCCCAGGGCTTTGAGGGCGGCAGGCCTTCGAGTTTCTTGCGGATCGGGAACACGGCATCGATAACAAAAAGCAGGGTGACCACCCCCACCATCAACAACACGACCGCATCGCTGACAAAGGCCCAAAGCGCCCAGCCCAGCAAGGTGCCGATCGCGGCGCCGGGCAGCATGATCTTTAAAATATTGCGGTCAAATTCCTTGCGATACATCCAGACCGCGACGGCATCCATGCAGAGCAGCACCGGCAGCATCATGCCCGCGGCGTCTCGGGCCGGCATGACGAGCGCAAGGAGCGGAACGCCGACGACGCCGAGGCCGCCAAGGAGCCCGGCTTTGGACAGGCCAACAATCAGCACCGCGATGACGGCGACGGTGACGAATACGGGGTCGATCATGGAAAAGGCGAATCCGGCGGGAAGAGGCTTTATCCCCACTCCCAAGCGGCTGTTTTGTCAATTGCTCCACACACATTCGCGCGAGGGCGTGGCCTGGTAATCGTGGTGCAACTTTTGGGCTCGAATATATGGTCCATGACCTATCGTGCAAAAGGCTGGTTCTTTGCAGCCGCCATCAGCTTTTCCCTCTGGGCCCTCATCGCTCTCGTGAGCGTCGAGATCATGATGCAATGGGAGCAACCGAGCCCGGTCGAAGAGATTGCGGACGACGCAGCCTAAACAAAAATCCCCGCCACAAGGGCGGGGATCGAAAGCAGTATGAAGCCTTGGCCGATTATTCGTCGGCGTTGGACTTGAGCGACTTGAGCTTGGAAAAGACCGAGTCGGCGTCGAGGTCTTCGTGGCTCTGGGTGCGGCGGCCTTCGCCGTCTTCTTCCTGGTTGCCGTATTCTTCCTGGCGGGCATTGGCGCGGGCCAGAGCTTCCTCGGCGGTGAGCAGCGTCGTGCCTTCGGCCAGCTCGTTCGGTATGCCCGCATCCTTACTAGCGCGCTTGACTTCGAGGTCGAGCTCGATCTGGCTGCAAAGCCCGAGGGTCACCGGGTCCATAGCGGTCAGATTGGCCGAGTTCCAGTGGGTGTTTTCGCGCACCGATTCAATGGTCGACTTGGTGGTGCCGACCAGACGCATGATCTGTGCGTCCTTGAGTTCGGGATGGTTGCGCGTCAGCCACTTGATGGCATTGGGGCGCTCGTTGCGGCGCGAGATCGGGGTATAGCGCGGGCCCTTGCGCTTGACGGCGGCGACGCGGACCTTGGGATCGGAGAGCTTCAGGCGATAATTAGGATCGGCCTCGGCCTTTTCGATCTCTTCCTTGGTCAGCTGACCGTTCTGGATCGGGTTGACGCCCATTATGCCGCCGGCAACGTCGCCATCGGCAATACCCTGCACTTCGAGCGGATGCAGCGTGCAGAAGGCAGCGATCTGGTCAAAGGACAAGGCGGTGTTGTCCACCAGCCAGACAGCGGTCGCCTTGGGCATAAGTAGGGGCTGGGACATGGTAAAACTCTCCTGATGGCGCGGCCGGTTTTCCTCCGGGCCGCTCCGCCTCAAAAGCCAAATGCTGAGGGGGAACTGACGTCAATATAGAGTTTTGGCGCCATTTCCGCAACGCCGAAACCAGCCAACAACACTTTATTAGCGCAAATTTTATTCGAACTCAGTTGGCGCTCGTCAGAAGAACCAGTTTGCCGAGATGGCTTCTCTTTTCCATATGCTCATGCGCCTTGCCCGCTTCGGCTATCGGGAAGGTCGTGACATTGGGTTTTGCCCAGTCCGGCAGGGAGAGATGCGGCAGGAGGAGAAGCGCGATGCGCTCGGCGATCGCAGCCTTGATTTCCTTGGGCTGCGGGCGAAGGGTGGAGCCGGAAATAGTGAGGCCTTTGGCCATCATCAGGCGGAGCGGGACTGGCGCGGTGCCGCCATCGAGCGTCGAGATCTGGACGATATGCCCGCCGCGAGCGGAGGCCTCTACGTTGACGGCGGCCATCTCGCCACCGACGACGTCGAGTACGCGATCGGCGCCTTTGCCTTGAGTCAGGTCCATGACCCGCGCGGCGATGTCTTCGCTGCGGTCGATGGTGGCAATGGCACCAAGGCTTTTGGCATAGGCAGCTTTCTCGGGGCTCGATGTGACGGCAATGGCCTTGGCGCCGATGATTTTGGCGATCTGAATGGCAGCGCCACCAATGCCGCCCGAGGCGCCATGCACGAGAACGGTCATGCCAGGGGCGAGCCCGGCGCGCATGACGAGGGTCTGGGTGACGGTGAACCAGGTTTCGGGCAGGGCTGCAGCCTGGGCAAAGCTCCAACCGCGCGGGACGGGCAATGCTTGCCCCTCAGGCACGGCGACATAGTCGGCATAGCCGCCACCATTGGTGAGGGCCATGACCTTGTCGCCGACGCGATAACGCGCGGCGTTTTCGCCGATGGCAGCCACGGTGCCGGCAACTTCGAGCCCGATGATCGGGGAGGCGTCGGGCGGCGGATCATATTGGCCGCGCCTTTGCGCAAGGTCGGGACCATTGACGCCTGCCGCGGCGACGCGGATCAAAACCTCTCCGGCACGCAAAGTG
>CAJYKO010000051.1 GCA_913775215.1 uncultured Devosia sp.
CGCCGAGGGCATCGCCGAGAAACCACGGCTCGGCCAGGGGCAAGGCATCGGCTGGGGTGGTTTCGCCGAACAAGACGCTCTGGCAGATGCCGGCGGCAGAGGCGACTGAGGCCGCGACCAGGGCCGCGCCGATGAACCATTGCGCCTCGCTCCATGTGCGGAAGGGCAGGTTGATCCGCATTATCTGGGTCAGGAAAAGGCCGGTCCCGCCATAGATAAGATAGATTCGAATGCTGTGGAGAAGCAGATCGAAATCGCTGGTGATGTGGATGTCGAAAACCTGCCGCATCGGTGGCGATGCGAGCGAGATATGAGCGAGCAAGGGCACCAGTTTCATCCAACCGGGAGCTGCCATGACCATGGCTATGGTGACGCCGGCGGGCAGGAACCACACACTTGAATAAGTTCTGAAAACGGTAAATAGATCGGCGATGCGGAAGGATACGAGCCAAATCGCGGCAAGAATAATCACCGTGACTATGGTTCGTAAAATTCGCATAAAATCTCTCAAAATTCTGGGCTTGCGGGAATTTGTCTAGAAAACTTCTGCTCGTTGATGATCATCTTCTCTTCGCCGATGCCGTTAAATTCTTACTGGAATCTAGCGGCACCGATATCGAGGCGCAGGTTTTCTCTACGCTCGAAAGCGTCCTGGACTATTTGTCCACGGACGCGCCGGTAGACCTGTTGCTGCTGGACTATTCCATGCCAGGCACCAGCGGCATTGAAGCAGTGGAAATGGCGGCAACAAGGCGGCCCGGCCTGCGCATCGCCTTTCTTTCAGGACTCGACGATCCGCAGGTGGCCGGAGAAGCGCTGCAACGCGGTGTTGTCGGTTGGCTGCCCAAATCCATGCCTGGGGACGCGCTGATCAATGCACTGAACCTTGTCCTTGCGGGCGAACGATTCGTCCCTGCAGATCTCCTGTTGCGCCAACAGGCCAGCCCCCTGACCCCGCGCGAGCAGGACGTGGCGGCGCTTCTGGCGCGCGGCCTTTCGGACAAGGAAATCGCCGAGAAGCTCGAGCTGCAGGTCGGCACCGTCAAGGTGCATGTCAAAAGCCTCTTGCGCAAATTCGACGCCTCCAACCGCACTCAATTTGCGCTGCGCTATCGCGGCGCCTGAATTCCGCTATCAGCGCCTATCCTGCCCCAGGCTCTTCCCCGCTCTTGCCGGGGGCGAGCGCCGATCAGGCATGCCCGGCGCGGTTTATGACTACAAAATTTCCTTGCTTAATTGTAGGTCTATGCGCATCATTAACGCGCTTTTAATGTGATGCGTACAATCCTCTGATTTGTCAAAGGGCTGCATGAAGCGGCTCATGTTTCCAGAAGGAAAGCACCACACATGGGTTCCGATATCTCTCTCTCGAAGGCCGTTCGCTCGAACCTTCTGAGCCTGCAGAACACCGCCGAAATGATGAACAAGACGCAGTCCCGTCTTGCCACCGGCAACAAGGTGAACTCTGCGCTGGACAACCCGTCCAACTTCTTCACCGCTTCGGCTCTCAACAGCCGCGCCGCCGACATGAGCAACCTGCTCGACTCGATGGCGTCGGGCATCAAGGTCATCGAGGCTGCCGATAAGGGCATCACCGCGATCACCAAGAATATCGAGTCCATGCAGTCGACCCTGCGTCAGGCTCGCCAGGACAAGTCCTTCCAGACCGACAATTATGAAGTCACTGCCGACAGCACCCTGAAGCTCTCGGGTGGCCAGTTCGGCGAAAGCTTCGAAGTAAAGCTCCAGGCCGCTTCCGGCGGTCAGGCTGCAGGCGTTACGACCGCCGCTGTCTGGGCTGATCCGGCCGGTGTTGCTGGCCAGACCGCAGGTCCGCAGGTTCTCGTCAAGTTCGATGATACGCTCAACGGCACGGCCATCAAGGTTGACGGTCTGACCGTTACCTCGACCACGGCTGCCGGTGCGACCCAGGCCGCGTTCATGGGCGACTTGCAGACGCAGCTTAACACCGCGACAGGCACCAGCGGCGCCACCAGCAAGTATATCGTTGCTGCTGACACCGTCGATGCCACCAAGGTTTCGATCCAGCTCCGCGATCCGCAGGGCGTCTCGCCAAGGGTCGAATTCGCTGGCTCGGTTGCTAAGGCCACCCACGCCGTCACCGAAATCGACTACACTGCGATCACCTCCATGGGCGGTGTGACCGCCGGTGGCCAGGCGATCGACGTCGGCGTCACCTTCGATGACCTGGTAAAGGGTCTTCAGGAAAAGGCTACGGCTGGCAACTATACCGTCGAGGCAGACGCTACCACCAAGAAGATCAAGCTGGTCGACAACGCCTACAGCGCCGGCACTGGCCCGGTCGTTGCAGGTATCACTGGTGGCACCACCAGTACTGCTGGTTCTACCGGCGTCTATACCAAGGACGTTGCAGCTCGTTCGTTCAAGATCGACCTCACATATGGCGACAAGACGGCCAACTTGAACATCGTCAGCCGCGATGCTTCGCCTTACGCCAAGGAAAACCAGCTCAAGAACATCAACGATCAGCTCAAGGCTGCCGGCATCAACGATGTCGTCGCTTCGCTCGACAGCACCGACAAGCTCGTATTCACCTCGACCAGCGCTGAAGCCAAGACCCTTGCTATCTCGGGTGCCGACGCTAACGCCCTGTTCGGTGGCGCAACCGTCTCAACCGGGTCGCCGGCTGTTTCCGCCTACAAGTCGGCCAACACGGTCGACCAGTTTGTTGAAGAGATCAACCGCAACACCGGCACTGTCGGTAAGGTTCGTGCTTCGAACGACAACGGCAAGCTGCGTATCGAGAACCTCTCGACCCAGCAGCTCGACGTCGAGTTCGACAAGGACGGCGCAGGCGTTGGTGCACCGACCCAGCACAAGATCGCTGGCAACGTCATCCGTGACAACCTGGCCAAGCAGTTCAACGATCTGCGTGACCAGCTCGACAAGTTTGCCGACGACTCCTCGTTCAACGGCATCAACCTGCTCCGCGGCGATAAGCTGACGATCACCTTCAATGAATCTGGTTCGTCCTCGATCCAGATCCAGGCCAAGGACAAGAACGGCAACGAGCGCCCGATCACTGCGGCTAACCTGAACCTCGAAAGCCTCGTCGGCCAGGACCTCGATAACGATACCGATATCGACGCCCTGCTCGGCAAGCTGTCGACGGCTCTGTCCGAACTCCGTTCGCAGGCTTCGACCTTCGGTTCGAACCTGTCGTCGGTGGAAAACCGTCAGTCGTTCACCAAGAACATGATCAACACGCTGGAAACCGGCGCGGCGAACCTGACCTTGGCTGACACCAACGAAGAAGCTGCAAACCTTCTGGCTCTCCAGACCCGTCAGCAGCTGTCGTCTTCGGCTCTGTCGATGGCGTCGCAGCAGGACCAGGCCGTTCTGCAGCTCCTGCGGTAATCGCACAAAAACAAGCTTTTCGGGGGCGGCGATGCCGCCCCCGGTCTTACCCAGAAGGAAAGACGATGGCACTCAAACTCACGGTCAAGCCTGGCGAGACCTTCTTTATCGGCACCGCCGAGATCAGCGTTCAGTGCGAGTCTATCGTCAATGTTCTCGTGGGCGGTCATGCGCCCATTTTGCGTTCAGACGACCATGTGGCTGAATCTGAAGCGAAGACGCCGGCCATGCGGCTGCGCTACGCTGTCCAGCAAATGTATCTGACCGGCGACATTCCCGGCCATCACATCGACTATTTTGAAGCCGCCCAGGCGCTGCTCGCCGAAATGCCGCAGCATGCCGGGCTGGTTGCCGAGGTCAATGGCCTCTTGATCAGCGGATCGACCTACAAGGCGATCAAGCTCTTAAAAATACTTTCCAATCCCGAGCTGACCGAGACTCGAGCCAAGCTCAAGCTGGTGGGGTGAGCCATGAACGCCTCATCCTGCTGCGCCGAGACTCCCACGACGCCTTCCATCACAGCTTCCCTCATCGCCCAGAATGTCATCAATTTGCGGAAGGCGAGAAGCATGTCGTCCGCAGTCCTCGCAGTGCGGACAGGGTGGTCGGGTTCGCGCATCGCGGCGATAGAGGCCGGTAGCGTCGATACGCTGCACTTGGACGACATCGACACCCTTGCAAAAGCGCTCGTCGTCGAACCCGCGGCACTTTTCGCCTGATTTACCAAATGGATGCGGGGAATGCTGGCGCGTTCAGGCTGCGCGAAGCTTTTCCATGTGCTCGCGGATCAGGGCGAGGTCGGCATCGAATTTGGCACTTTCCTCGCGTTTTTTCTCAGGGTCCGGAATGCGGAGGAGATAGGAGGGGTGATTGGTGATGAAGAGCACCGCGCCATCTTCGAGCGCGATGGGCTGGCCGCGCATCTTCGATAGGGAAACCGCTTTTCCGAGAAGGCTTTGCGCAGCGCTGGCACCTAGGGCGACGACGATCTTGGGCTTGACGAATTCGCGCTCGAGATTGAGCCAGAAGCGGCAGGCCTGTATTTCCCCAGCATTGGGCTTCTGGTGGATGCGGCGCTTGCCGCGCGGTTCGAACTTGAAGTGTTTTACCGCATTGGTGGCATAAAGGCGGCTGCGGTCGATGCCGGCCTTTTCCATAGCTTCGTCAAAGACTTGACCGGCAGGACCGATGAAGGGGCGGCCAGCGAGATCCTCCTGATCGCCGGGTTGTTCGCCAACGAACATGACCTCAGCATGAGCCGGGCCTTCGCCAAAGACGGCCTGTGTTGCATGTTCGTAGAGCGGGCAGCGGCGGCAGCCGCCAATCGCCTCTGCAGCATCGCTAAGCGATTGAATTTCCTTGGTTTCTTCTTCAGCCTCGAGCGCCTTCTGACGCGTGTGGCGGGCGGGTGGCTGGGTCGCGGCTCGGGCGATCATGTCCTGCTCCATTTGCCGGGCATTGCGGATTAGGGGAGCAATGCGGGCCGCTTCGGGCAAGTTGCGCCAATACTTCATCGGCATTTCCGACTTCATCATCGCGACCTTGAGGCGGGCCGGATTGAAGATGGAATCGTAATAGGTCTGCCAATCATCCTCCACCGCATCCTCGGCGGGGATATCTTTCTTGGAGCCCCCGGGACCAAAACGCAGATTTTCCTTGTCCCAAAAGGCACTTGAATAAGGCGTGACGATGCCCCAGACCATGCCTGCAAAGCGGCGGGTAAAGAAAGGCGCGGTGGCCTCGAGCGTATAATGTTCGGGTTCGAACCAGGCGACATAGTGCTCTTCGCCTGCGTCAGGAATGGCACGAAAGCGCACGAATGCCTTCATCTTATGGGCATCGCGACGCACCGCCGAGGCCAGTTTCGTTAACATTACGTTATCGGCGTCAGCAGCGTTGGCGAGAATCCGTGAATCCTGCTGGAGGCGCCAGAGCATCCGGTAAAGGAGCGCGAAGCGTTCGGGCTCGGAGTGCTGGATGACGGAGCCGGCGAGCTCCATGAACTGGCGCGGCACCGAGCCGATCGGACCATCGGTCTGGGGCAGCATATCGTCGCCGGCTTCGAAGAGGCCATTCTCCTCTGCCCCGACGCGCCAGACCACCTGCGAAGGTTTTTGCCCGGCCGCGAGGAGTCGCCGCGCCTTGCCGCGCCACTCGTCGAGATCGTTAAGATGATCGAGCCGGACAGATAGCATCAGAAGAGCTCAAGCTGTTTAGGCTGGAGCGTCAGCTTCTGCTTGAGCTTGATATCATCGGTGAGACCGCCGGGCGTCCAATCGGCGGCGGAGATGAAGGGGCGCACCTTGTCGATCGAAGCGGTGAGGCGCGAGACATCGGCGAGGGTCAGGCGATGATGACGGCGCGAGGTGATGACGCGATCGACGGCACGGACGCCAAGGCCGGGAACGCGCAGCAGCATTTCGCGATCGGCACGATTGACGTCGACCGGAAAGCTCTGTCGGGTTTTGAGCGCCCAGGCGAGTTTTGGATCGATATTGAGATCAAGATGACCACCCTCCCCGCCCGCAACAATTTCGGGAACGTCGAAGCCATAAAAGCGGATGAGCCAATCGGCCTGATAGAGGCGATGCTCGCGCATGAGCGGGGGTGGGGCGAGCGGCAGGCGCGACGAGGCGTCGGGGATGGGCGAGAAGGCTGAATAATAGACGCGTTTGAGCCGATAGCCGGAGTAAAGGCCGGCAGCGCGCGTCAGGATGGCGCTGTCATCGGCCTTGTCGGCGCCGACGATCATCTGGGTCGATTGACCGGCAGGAGCGAACTTTTCTGGCTTGGCTTTCGTCGGTTTCTTGTCGGGCGTCGCTTCATCGAGCTTGCCGCGCAGCCGCGCCATAGCGGTGCGGATTTCCGATGGTCGCTTTTCCGGCGCGAAATGTTCAAGAGCGGAATCGGTAGGCAATTCGATATTGGTCGAAAGACGATCGGCCCAGCGGCCGGCTTCGGCGAGAAGCTCAGGCGCGGCATTGGGAATGACCTTGAGGTGGATATAGCCGGCAAAGAGATGGGTTTCGCGTAAGGTGCGGGCGACGCGGACCATTTCTTCCATCGTATAATCGGGCGAGCGGATGATGCCGGAGGAGAGAAAGAGACCTTCGATGTAATTGCGCTTGTAGAAATCAAGCGTCAGCCGCACGACCTCATCCACCGAGAAGCGGGCGCGGGCGACGTTCGATGACGAGCGATTGATGCAATAGGCGCAATCGTAGACGCAGAAATTGGTCAGCAGCAGTTTCAAAAGCGAAATGCAGCGGCCGTCGGGCGCATAGGAATGGCAGATGCCGCTGCCTTCGGTCGAGCCGATGCCGCCGGTCTTGGAACTATTACGCTTTTCCGTGCCGCTCGAAGCGCAGGATGCATCGTATTTGGCGGCATCGGCCAGAATGGCGAGTTTTCGCGAGAGCGTGAGAGCAACCATCGTTCTTCCTTTGTTCCATTAGTAACGGGAGTCCGGCGCGGATGCATGTGAAAAAAACATGTCTGAGGAAATTGTGATGGGAGAGGCGGGGTGCGGCCAGCGCAGATGGACCGTTCGGGTTCTCAGGAAGCATGATTAGTCCCCTCACCCTGCCCCGCGGGCCGACATCTCCCCAAGAGGGAGAGGTGGTGATCGACGTTCCTCCAGTGCTAGAAGTGGGCGAAGCGAGAGTGGGAGCACGTCAAATGGACATTCTGAAAAAGTTGCCTGTCGAGGGCCCCGTATCCCTGATTGCTGAATTCACTGCTCGGGCGGGGAAGGCTGAGGAAGTGGCGGCATTGCTGGCCGGTTTGGCTGTCGATGTGCGGGCGGAGCCGGGCAATGTGGTGTTCGACACCTTCCGGCGGTTGGAGGCGCCAGAGAAATTTGTGGTCTATGAAATCTATAAGGATCGGGCGGCTTTCGAAGCACATATTGGCGCCTCTTATGGCGCGGTATTCAACGCCAAGCTGCGAGAACTGATTGAAGAGCCGAATTCAGTTTTGACGTTTTTGACGCCCGCATGAGTACGCCGTTCGACAATCGGCACCAGTGCGTTGCTATTGTCTTTCTTTGTCTAACGCGCGGTCTGCCATACATTCATGGGCGAACACGGCGCTCGGCGCCGCATGAATGGGAGACATGACATGACCCTCGAACTTGGCGGCATCCACCATCTGACCGCCGTGACGGCAGACGCACCGCGCAATCTCAAATTCTACACCCAGACGCTCGGCATGCGCCTCATTAAGAAGACGGTGAACCAGGACGACACCTCGGCCTATCACCTCTTTTATGGCGATGGTGTCGCCTCGCCCGGCGCTGACCTGACTTTCTTCGATTTTCCCACCCTGCGCGAACAGCGCGGCAACCACACGGTGGGCCGCACGGGCCTGCGCGTCGACAGCGAAGAGACGCTGAAATGGTGGAAGCAGCATCTTGAAGCCAATCAGGTTTCGACGAGCGGCATCAAGGACCGCTTGGGCCATGTCTCGATGGATTTCGAGGACTTTGAGGGCCAGCGCTTCCGCATTGTCGTCGATGGGCGGAACAAGGTGATCCCTTGGGCTAAATCGCCCGTGCCGGAAGACAAGCAGATCATTGGGCTTGGACCGATTACGCTTTCGGTGCCAAAGCTCGAGCCGACCGATGCCATGCTGACGCGCGTCATGAACATGCGCCAGGTGCGGCACTATGCGGCCCGCGAAAGGAGCGGCGAAGTCTTCGTTTATGAAATGGGCCCGGGTGGACCGGCAGCGGAACTGCACGTCTCTGTCGATCCGAGCCTGCCGCAGGCAAGGCCTGGTGCTGGCGGTGTCCATCACGTTGCTTTCCGAACGCCGGATCAGGATTCGCTCCACGAATGGATCGACCGGGTGAACAGTTTTGGCATTCGCTCCTCGGGCGAAGTCGAGCGGTTTTACTTCACCTCGCTCTACTTCCGCGAGCCGAATGGGATTCTGTTCGAAATTGCGACGGACGTGCCTGGATTCGCCGCGGACGAGCCGATGGAAACGCTGGGCGAAAAGCTCTCGCTGCCGCCGTTCCTTGAAGGACGCCGGGCGCAGATCGAGGCGGGGTTAAAGCCGCTGGTGTAATGGAATGCAGCGCTGGAGGAGGGAGCCCCCTCATCCGGCGCTGCGCGCCACCTTTTCCCCGAGAGGGAGAAGAATAAGAGGTGGCTCCCAGACCTCTGCTGACACTCTATTCCTCTCCCACTCGGGCAGAGGTGGCTCGGCAAAGCCGAGCCGGTGAGGGGGTCCTATTTCGCATCCGGCTCCAGCATGGCCGCATCCTTGACCAACCTGACGAATTCAGCGCGATAGCCGCCTTCGTCCATGCCGCGGGCGGATTGGGCCAAGGCTTCGATTCCGGCCCAGGTCATCTCACTGCCATAGGCGCTACCCCTCAGTTTTTGGCCGAAGGCGGCGACGGCAGTGGCGAATTGGGCATCGATCCCTGCGACGGCGATGTCGTCATAGGCG
>CAJYKO010000052.1 GCA_913775215.1 uncultured Devosia sp.
CCGAGCCATTGGCCGCAAGCCGCTCAAGCGCCACGACATCATTGGCATAGGTGCCGCTTGCTGTGATGCTCACTGGCGCAATGCCGAAAGGCTGGATCGCGGCCGCATTTATGCCGCTGCCCTGCGCCTGGAACTGCACCTGCGGATCGGACGACGAACCGGAAATCACCGCCGTGCCTTCGAGCGTCCCGGCAAGGCCAAGGCTTGGCACGATCGCATTGGCGATCGACAGCGGCAGCGCCGAAATCTCGACACGCATATTGAGCGTTTCGCCTGCGGTACCGGTCGCCGTGATGCTGCCCGACCCGACGTCGAACCGCAGCGCGTCGAGCGAAATGGCGTTATCGCGCACGATCAATTCGGTGGGCGAAGCCAGTCGTGCGGCCAGCGTCCCTTGCGTCAAGTTGGCGCGATCGAGCGATAGGCGATACCCGCCATCGGTAGGCGCAAGGGCGCCAGCGAGATCGATGCGCGTGCCGGTCGCGAGCGCCGCTTCACTGTCAAAGCGCGTGGTGTTGCCGCTCTGATCGGCACGGGCATTGAGGCTCGTAATCGTGGCGCCGGCAGCCTTCACATCGCTTGCGGCAATCGTGCCATTGGCGACGGGCACGCCGAAGAGATCGCTAACCGTACCGGTGATATCGGCGCGGCCGACAGCGATATCGTTGACCGTCAGCCCACTGGCATTGGCCGTCAAACCAACCTGCTGCGTGCCATCGACAGGCGCGAGCGCGAGCGCCGCATTGATGCTACCCGTAGCATCCTGGAGGAGCAACGCTGCAGCCAACGACACATCGGGCGCCACGACATCGAGACGTCCCGTCATCAGTGCTGTATCGACTGTACGGCTGACCGAACCGAAAATGCGTGTCCCGGCGATTTCAAAATTGAGGTCCTTGAGCGCCTGCTGCACCTCATCGACCGCGATCTGCGAGGAGAGCGTCGCCTCGTATCCATCGAGCATGGCCGAGCCATCGACGCTGCCGGTGACCTTGCCGCCGAGCACATCGAGATTGAGCCCGAGCTTTGCATCGCGCAGCGTGCGGTCGATCAACCGGCCATCGGCCACATTGGCATCGAGCGCCAGAACAACCGGCGCGTCGGCGCTGGTCGACTTGGCCGTACCGCGCACCTTTAGGGCGCCAGAGGCCTGATCGCTGAGGAGGCCAAGATCGGAGAGATCGAGCCCGATGGCAAAATTGGCTTCGGCCGTGCCATAGACGCCATCCGCCGTGAACTGCACCTGCGGATTGATCACCGCAAAATCATCGGCGACGATACCGGCTGGCGTGCGCGCGAGGCGACCTGACAGCGCGACGTCGCCCGCAAGCAGCGCATCGGCAGTGGGATCATCGATAGTCAGGTTATTGCCCGAGCCGTCGAAGGTCAGGTCGAATCCGCCGCCGATAAAGGCGAGCGATCCCTCGGCATCAAGCGAAAGCGCGCCAGTCAGATCGCGTCCGGCGAGAGCCGAGAACGGCGCGATATTGTCGGTCTGTAGACCAATGCGCCCACGGAAACCGCCGCCGTCGATAGTGCCCGAAAGCCCCGCGGTCAGCGCCTTGCCGACGACGCGCAATTGCGCCAGTTCAATTGGCTGGCCCGCATTCCAGAGCCCGGCGAGACCGAGCCCGACACTGTCCCCCAGCGCGGCCATGACGGCCTCGTCCCCGGAAATTCCGGAGACCGTGCCATCGCCATTGAAAGTGATCATGCGCTTGGCCGGGTCGGCGAGATCGCTCGCGACACCATTGACGTTGAGCCCAACACGCTCGGCCGAAAACTCGTCGGTCACGAGCCCGTCGATACCGAGATCAGCCCGCCAGTCTTCCGAGCCGTCCTCGCCGAAATCCACGACGAACTGCGCCGCGCGCACCTGCGTCGTGCCCGCCGCCGGCAGCGTCACGAGCCCGCCCTGCGGATCGGCGATGGAGGCCTTCAAATCGAGCCGTGACAGGAAATTATCCGCCGTCGTGCTGGCCCTCGCTTCAAGCGCCAGCTGCCCGCCAGAAATATTAAGTGCATTGAGATCGAACCCGCCAGCACTGCGCAGGAGGGCATTGGCGGTCAGCCGCGTATCGGTGCCGAAGAACGGACGATACTGTTCGGCGATCAGCGTCGAAAGCGGCCCGCCGAGATTGGCGTCAATCAGATAGCCATCCGCGTTCTGCGTAATGGTCGACACGCCGGAAAGCGCCGTCTGACCATTGGCGAGGAGATTGAGATCGGCGCGCAGATTAGCAACCGGCCCCTGCCCCGCCAGTGTGAGCTGCATCGCCGGCCGCCCCTCGATGCTGAGGAGATTGGCGAGGACGCCATTTTCCGGCTCGTTGAGATCGAGGTTGAGATCGATCTCATTGGTCTCGCGCGTATAGGCGAGGTCGAGGTCAAGCGTGCCGCCCGGACCGTCGAGACGCACGATATCGAGCGTCGTATCGAGATTGCCGCCATCGAGCTTGAGATTACCGGCCAGCGAGATTTCCGAGCCGAGACCGAAGACCCCTTCGCCGAACGTCACCTTGGGGACCGAAAGCTCACCGAGCTCGATCGCCACCGGAAATTCCGGCACGGAAAAACTGCCCGCTTCCGGCGGCGGCAGGTCGACGCCCTCGGCCGGAACGGCATTGCGCAGATATTCGATGGAATCTGCCTTGAGCGAATTAACCTGCAGCCGGCCGGTAAAGAGCGCCGCCTGACTCCAGTTCAGGCTGGCATTGTTGACCCGCAGCCAAACGCCCTCTTGGTCAGAGATCGTGATCTCGCGGATCGTCACATCCGAGCCAAGCGCGCCCTCGATATTGGAGAGGCTGATCTGCCGTTCGGGCGTCGAGAGCCGATCCTGCACGAAACTCGTGAGCCAGTCCTTCTGCTCCTGGTCGGACCCATCCTGCGCCAGAAGCGTCGCGGGAATAGCCGTCATCGGCACGAGAATGAGACCGGCCAAAGCGAGTCGGCGATGCGTACGAGACCAAACCATCAGAATGCCTGCCCTATGCCAGCGTAGATGGCATAATCAGGATCGCCCGCCCGCTTGTTGAGCGGAATGGCAAGATCGAGGCGGAGGGGGCCAAGCCCCGTATAATAACGCGCGCCGACACCGGCGCCGAGCCGCAGATCTTCAAGACCCGGAAATTGGTCGGCCGCCACATAGCCACCATCGACAAAGCCGACGACGCCGATGCTCTCGGTGACCTTGGCACGCGCTTCGAGCGAGCCTTCGAGCAGATACCGTCCGCCCGTAACCTGGCCATTGCCATTGTCGACACCGATCGACTTGAAGCCATAGCCACGCACCGATCCGCCGCCACCGGCAAAGAACAATTTGTCGGGCGGAATTTCATTGAGCCCCGGCCCAAGCAGCGCGCCGCCCTTGATGCGGCCGGCAAGCACGAACTGGTCATTCTCGGAAAAGCCGAAATAGGTCCGGGCTTCAGCCGTCAGCCGCAGGCCCATCTTGCCGAAGGAGAAGTCGTAATAAGGCTCAGCAGTGCCTGCAGCATAAATGCCTTCGGTGGGATCGACCGTGCTGTCGCGACCATCGAAGGTGGCGCCGGCATAGACGCCCAGCGTCGAGAAGTCGCGCGTGCCGAACACGTCATCAAAGCGCGCACGCTCGTAGCTGGCCCCGCCTTCAAGCGTCAGCTGGTCGGAGAAATAATGCGTCAGGCCGACCCGCCCGAGCGCCGAGGTTTCGGTATAGGTCGGATAGATCGTGCGCTCGGCCGAAATGGCGGCGACAAGATCGGTATCCGGCGTCAGGAAGCCGGGCTTAGTAAAAGTGCCGCCGAACATGTAGTCGAACTGCGCGGTATCGATCGGCCAGGCAATGCTGGCAACGCGCGCATCGAGCCGCAACCGCTCGGCCTGCCCAAAAAGATTGCGCCAGAGATGATAGCCTTCCACCCCCAGCCCATCGACGGTGGAGAAGCTGGCGCCGGCACCAAAGCGGCGGCCGGGCAGTTCCTCGACGATCAGCTGATAGGGCAAGAGCCCATCCGGTCCGATTTCCTGTGCCGCCTGGAAGCGTGCCGCGCGGAAGACTTCGAGCCGATCGAGTCGCTTTTGTGCCCGTTCAATCTCGTCGGGATCATATTCCTGACCAACCGCCAGCCCGGTCTGCTGCCGCACGAATTCGGGGTTCATCCGCTCCGTGCCGGTGACATTGATATCGCCAAAGGCCGCCAGGCGTCCGGGCTTGACCGTAATCGTTACATCGACCGTCTGGCGTGCGTGGTCGGCGATAACGTCGCGATTGACCACCTCCGCCTTGGCATAACCCTGCTGCTGCCAGGCCTGCACCGCCAATTGCTCGGCAGCGAGAATGACCGAAGATCGCGCGATCTGCCCCGCGCCATAGCCGCGCATGACGGGCAATTCGACTTCGTCACCGGGATCGGTGGTCAGCGGCGCCTGATTGACGATGGCGACATTATTGAAGGTGAAAAGCGGTCCGGCCGTCACGGCAATGGTAACATCGACCGGATCGGGCAGGTTCACGTCCGGCGCAAGATTGGAGGCCTCGACGCCACCGATTCGGATACTGACCGCCGCGCCATAGTGACCTTCATTATAAAGTGCCGCGATGATGCGTCGATAGTCGCCCCGCGCCTTGGCGATAAGCCCGGCCGCGCCCGAGGCCGGCTCCGATTCGTCGGCAATCAAAGAGGAGGCATTGCGCGCCGCGGTTTCCACCGCGCCGGCTTCGCTTGAAGAAAAGGTGACCACATAGGGCTGGGGGTCGACGATGACGGACGCTTCGGCCTCGTCCTCGAAGAACTTCATGCCAAAGAGTTCAAAACCATAGGCCGGCCCGACCGCTGCGGACAACGCTGCCGCGGCGATGCACAAGGCGCCAATACTCGATACCCAACGCGCGCTTTGCAGTGAACCAGTTCCCGACCGTTACGCTTCAACCAATAGGCGGAAGCTGAGAATAAAGGGGCGGCAGGAAAGATTGGGTTAACCCTCCGCCGCGTGCCCAAGGGGCGATGCGTTCGGATCTGACTGTAGGTCGGCATTGCTGCACGGGGCAAGCGCCGGGGAAGAAATTGATGGCACGAAACCAGATGCGTGGCGGATCGGCAACGCTGTTAATGCCGATCTGACACCGCGCCTGTTGACGGCAGCGCGCCTGCGGGTCCACCCTGAAACCCTCCCCTTCGACCATTCCTCCAGGACCGAAAAATGTACCAGCTGCTCGATCCCAGCCGCTTTGTCGTCTTCATCACCGGCGCCACCTCGGGCTTCGGCGAGGCTGCCGCCCGCCGCTATGTCGCTGCCGGCGGCAAGGTGATCGCAACCGGCCGGCGTCACGATCGGTTGGAAAAGCTGCAGGCCGAACTTGGGCCCGACAATTGCCATATCATCGCTCTCGACGTGCAGGATCGCGCCGCCATGGAAAAGGCGATCGCCGACCTCCCCGCGCCCTTCGATGGCGTCAATATCGTCCTCGCCAATGCAGGCCTTGCCCTCGGCCTCCAGCCCGCAGCCGAAGCCAATCTCGATGATTGGCAGACCATGATCGACACGAACATTTCGGGCCTCGTCTACACCGTCCGCCTGCTACTCCCCGGCCTCATCGCCCGCGGCGGCGGCCATGTCGTCACCCTTGGCTCGGTGGCCGGCGAATATGCCTATCCCGGCGGCTCGGTCTATGGCGCCTCCAAGGCGTTCGTGAAGCAGTTCGCGCTCAACCTTCGCTCGGACCTGCAGGGTAAGAAGGTCCGCGTTACCAATATCGAACCGGGCCTGACCGAGACCGAGTTTTCCCTGGTCCGCTTCAAGGGCGACGAATCCAAAGCCTCGGCGCCCTATTCCAAGACCAAGGCGATGAATGCCGAAGACATCGCCGAAAGCATCTTCTGGGCGACGACGCTGCCGGCCCATGTCAACGTCAACAAGATCGAGCTGATGGCGACGACACAGGCGATCGGGGCGTTCGATATTTATCGCGAGGAGTGAGACTTTACCCACGTCTCACCGCCACCGCATGTCACCCCGGCCTTGCGCCGGGGCCCATCCTGATATCTCAAGATGGGTCCCCGCTTTCGCGGGGATGACAGCCGGTTGCTTGCTGAAACTACACTCCCAAAAACCCCACCGTATCCGGATCGAGCGGTATTCCCTCTTTCTTCCGTTTATCCATCTCCGCCCATTCCCGATCGCCCGGCGCCATCACGCGACCACCCTCGCGCACCCGCGATCCCCTGAGGCTCTCGAGATACCGACCGATCGCGCGCAAAAACACCTCGCGCCCGGCGAACTTGTCGGGATCGACTACCAAGACGAAATGCCCCATATTGCGCGGCGTCGAGATATCGTCCCCGCCATACATCGGGATGAAATCGCCATCGAGCGTCGTCCCAGTCAGCAGCGCTGAAAATAGCGTCGCCACCCCGGCTAGCGCCGCGCCTTTATAGCCATAATCCACCCCGCCCAGCGGCAGCAGCATATCCGCCTCATGCGGATCGATCGTTGGCTGCCCATCCGGTGTCGCGGCAACCCCTGCCGGCAAATCCTTGTCGAGCGAGCGATGCAGCAGCACGCGATTGAGCGGAATGGACGAGGTCGCCATATCGAGGAGCCACGGCCGCCCTTCGGCCACCGGCGCGGCAAAGGCCAGCGGATTGGTGCCGTGAAATTTCTGCGCCCCATCGAACAGCGCCACCATGGAATCGGTATTGGTCGTTGCAAAGGTCACGAACCCCTGCTCCGCCCCCGCCACCGCATAAGCGCCAGCCGCGCCGAGATGCGACGAATGCTGGATGCCAACCGCCCCAACCCCCGCCTCGCGCGCCAGTTCGATCCCGACCTCGACCGCCTTATAGGCCGCATAATGCCCCAGCCCATCATCGGCATGGATCAGCGCACTCCCCGCCCCGCGCTTGTCGACCTTCAATTGCGGGTTCTTATTCAGCCGCCCGCCGCCCAACATCCTGCAATAATGCTCGGTCAGCCTTACACCATGGCTATCCACCCCAACGAGCGAGGCATGCAACATCGCCCGGATCGCCGCGGCACGCGACGCCTCACTCGCCCCCGCCTCCGCCAACCGCGCCTCAACCTGGCTGCGCACCAAAGCCTCGGGAAAGCGTGGGGTGGTTTGATTGTCCATGGGGTCCTCCTGAGCTTGGATGGTAACGAGTAGGATCAGTCTGCGGAAGGACCCGCAGTCCAAACACCGGCATCCCCCTCATCCGGCGCTACGCGCCACCTTCTCCCCGAGAGGGAGAAGAACAGACGAGTGCTCGCCTCTTATTCCTCTCCCTCTCGGGGAGAGGTGGCCCGGCGAAGCCGGGTCGGTGAGGGGGTGCGGCTACAAACTCTCCTGCCCAAACCTTAACCGCACACCCCCAGCCGCACTTTTTCTTGGCACGCTCCAACTACATCGCTATTCTCGATGCGACCCTCGAAAGCACGCTCATGCCCAAAGCCCCCGACCCCATCACCCGCGACCTCTGGCACGTCGTCGCCGCCACCGACGAGCTCAAGATCGGCCTTATCGAAACCACGGTCCTCCTCGATCGCCGCCTCGCCATGACGCGCGGGCTCGATGGCGAGCCGGTGGTCTGGTTCGCGACCGATGAGGAAAATGGTGATGACATCGACGCCGACAGCGTGCTCGATCGCCTGCCGGTAAAAACCGCCTATGGCTATACCTGGACTTGCCTCGGGACGCCGACCGCGGACCTTTTCCCGATTCCAGAATTTGCCGAAGCCGACCGCGTCAATATGAGCTGCGGCTCCATCGGTATTCACGTCTCGGCTCCTCGTGCCGTCGAAAATTTCCTCGACATGGGGCACTTTCCTTACGTCCACACCGACATCCTCGGCTCGGAGCCACATACCGAGGTCAAGGAATACGACGTCGAAGTTTCCGAAGAGCGCGACGAGGTGCTTGCCACCAAGTGCAAGTTCATGCAGCCGCGCGCCGCGAAATCAGCGACGCATGCCATGGAAGTCGAATACGTCTATCGCGTGCCGCATCCCTTCTGCTCGGTGCTCTATAAATCCTGCCCTGAGGATGAAAGCCGCCGCGACGTCATCGGCATTTTCCTCCAGCCCATGACCGAAGAAACCTGCCGCGCGCATCTCCTGCAATCGATGATCGATAGCACTTCGACCATCACCGACCTGCGCCGCTTCCAGCAGACGATCTTCGGCCAGGATAAGCCGATCCTCGAAAACCAATATCCCAAGAAACTGCCGCTCGACCCGCGCTCGGAAACCCCGATCCGCGCCGACAAGTCAGCCATCGCCTATCGGAGATGGCTGAGCCAGAAGGGCATTACTTACGGTGTGATCCCGCAGGCGAGCTGATCTTTATTAACCTCTCCCTTTGGGGGAGAGGGAGCCAGAGGCCCGTACGCCAGGCCACTGACTAATCCGAGCAATCGATCGTGGCGCGATCCTCAAACTTTAGGATCTGATCGACAATGCCCCTCAGTCTATCCGACCCCACCTGGTATCCCATTGCCTCGAGCGAGGACCTGCCCTTCCGCCATGTCTATCATGGCCAGCTACTCGGCCGCGAACTGGCCGTCTGGCGCGCAGACGATGGCAATGTGAATGCTTGGGAAAACCGGTGCCTTCATCGCGGCGTGCGCCTCTCCATCGGGATCAACGAAGGCCAGGAGCTCAAGTGCCAATACCACGGCTGGCGCTATGCCAATCGCTCGGCCGGCTGCACCTATATTCCGGCTCACCCGGCAGACGCTCCGGCCCGCCGCATCGAAAACCGCAAATATCCTGTCCGCGAGGCGTTCGGGCTCATCTGGTCGGCCGCAAATGACGACCAGCCCTTTGCCCCCTTCCCCGGCGCCGAAGGCCATGACTGGTTCGCGCTGCGCCCCATGCCGGTCAATGCGACGCCCGAAGACGTGCTCGCCGGCCTCTCCCGCCTCGCGCCCGATGACCAGCCTGTCGAATTCATCCCCGGCCGCGCCGTTACGCTGGGCAGCGCCCATTTCTTCGTCCAACCGGTCGACGCTGCCCGCGCCGTCATTCGCGGCATCCTGCCGGAAAAACCGGCTGATGAGATCGCGACGCTCCGCTACTACAACGAGCAACTGACCAAGCTGCGCGACAGCCTCGAACGTGCTGCTGCCAAAAAGCCCGCGCCCGAGCCGCTGCAGCCGGTCTTTGAAAAGGTCTCGGTCGAACTCTCGACCATGCCTGACATCGCCGTTCCGCGCGGCAATACCTTCCCGGTAGTCGTGAAGCGCAAGTGGCAGTCCGCCGATGGCGTCATCGGTTTTGAACTCGCCGATCGCGATGGAAAACACCTGCCGACCTTCCAGCCCGGTGCCCATATCGACGTGCACCTGCCCAATGGCCTCGTGCGCCAATATTCGCTGACCAACGGACCCGGCGACCTGATGAGCTACACCATCGGCGTCAAGGCAGAGAGCGCCTCCAAGGGCGGCTCAAAAGTCTTGGTCGAAACCGTCCGCGAGGGCGACGTGCTCGCCATTTCCGAGCCGCGCAACAATTTCCCCCTCCGCCGCGACGCCACACGCACCGTGCTTATCGCGGCCGGTATCGGCATCACGCCGCTCCTTTCCATGGCCCGCTTCCTTGACAAGTCGAGCCTCAATTACGAGCTGCATTATTTCGCTCGCGCCAGCGAAACCATGGCCT
>CAJYKO010000053.1 GCA_913775215.1 uncultured Devosia sp.
GGGAACCCGGACCTCAGAATTTAGGCGATACGATCTCTTTCCACGTATCGAGAAACCGCTGCCGCCTCAGCGTATCGAGCGCCACCATCAGGCTTGGCCCCAATGAAATTGCCTGGATCACCCCGCGGCCGCGCGCTGCAATGGCTTCGCTGGTCCATGTGCCAGTCGAACCCGGCACGACCGATCCAAGCGCCGTGCCGCCCGCCGCGATAGCCTGGCCCGCGGGCGAAAGCGCGAAATCGATAAAATCCTCGGCAAGATCGACCGCTTTCGCCCCACGCGGAATGAGCATCGAGCGCGTCAAGACCAGCACATAATCGTCCGGCACGACGATCTCAATCTTCGCCCCCTCCGCCTGCCGCGCGAAGGCATAGGACCCGAGCACATTGTATCCGAGCGCCAGAGTGCCATTGGCAACGCCATTGAGAATGGCGGGACTCGACCCCGAAAATTGTGCATTGACCCGCCCGAAGGCTGCCGCAAGCCGCCAGAAGGTCGACGAAATAGTCTGGTCCTGCGAAGCGAGCAGAAAGCCGACGCCGGAAATGCCAATATCGTAGGTCGCGATCTCACCACGAAACCGCTCGGTCTGCGTTTCCAGCAGTTCGGCCAGTGTCAGATGGGTGCGCGGCACCTCCTCGGGCGCAATGCGATCGGGATTGTAGATGATGACGGCTGGCTCGAAGGTAAAACCGAACACTTCGTTGCGCCAGTGCGCCCAATCCGGCAGATCGCCGAGATAGGGGCTGTCATAGGCCTGCGCATGCCCATCATTGGCGAGCTTGAGTTGCAGGTCAGAAGCCGAGGAAATCAGGAGATCGGGCGCGACGGGCAGCGTGCCGGCAAGAAATTGATCGTAGAGCGGCAGCGAATCCATCTCCTCATAAACGACGCTGATGGCAGGGTGCTGCGCCTGAAATCCGGTGATGAACGAAGCAAAAAGCGGCGTGTCGGTCACCCCGACAATGGTCAGGACCTGATCTTGTGCCCCGCTCGGCGCCGGATAGGTCGTGCTCCGCGCCTCGGCCTGCCCAGGCATGAGCAGCACGGCCGCAACGAACAGAGCCGCCAGCGTCGCCACGCCTTGTCGCCATGATCCGCGCGGCAGCGGCAAGGTCACCTCGACCGTCAAGCCGCCGCCTTCGCGATCGATGAACCACAGCGTGCCGCCATGCCCCGTCGCGACACGCGAGACAATAGCCAGGCCCAGACCCGATCCCACCGTGCCCTCGCTCGCCTTGCCGCGCTTGAACCGTTCGAGCACCGTCTCCTTGTCCTCAGCATCCATGCCCGGCCCGCGATCCATCACAGATACAAGCAGGCGCTCGCCCGAAACCCGCAAGTCGATCTCGACCGGACCAGCCGAATAGACCAGCGCATTGTCGATGAGATTGCGCAGCATTTCGCGCAAGGCCACCCGGTCGCCGCGGATCTGCGCCATTTGTGCGGCTTCGTCGGCCTCGAGAGACAGCCGGCCCAATTGCTCCATATCGAGCCGCTGGCAGATTTCCTCGACGAGACTCCAGGGCATTACCATCTCGCTTTCCTGCGCTTCGAGGCGGTGGGAAATGGTGGCGTCCATCAGCAGTTGGCTGACCAATTGGCTCGCCTGCACAGCGCCGCTATGAATGCGCTCTATGCGCCGCCGCAGGGCCGCCGGTTCCTGCTCGTCCATGGCCACTTCCGCTTGTGCACGGAGCGAGGCCAGCGGCGTCCGCACCTCATGCGCCGCCTCGGCCACCAGCCCGCTGACCCGCTCCATGGTCTTTTGCAGCCGCCCCATAAAACCGTTGAGCGCGGCGACGAGATGATCGACCTCTGCGGGAACCGGAACTGTGAGTGGCGAAAGATCATCGGGCGGTCGCGCCAGAAGATCGTGCTCCAATTCGGTCAGCGGCGCGAACATGCGCGAAATCCCGAACCAGACGAGCCCGACGGCGAGAAGCGTCAACGCGATCACCGGCACGATGGCATTGGACAAAATTTCATTGGCCAGCGCCTGCCGCTGGTTTTGTGTTTCGGCCACGTGAATCGTCACCCAGCCGGTATCGCTCGCGGTCGAAATCAACCGCCCGATGCTCGCGACGCGGACGCGTTCGCCGCGATAGTCGAGATCGCGAAACCGCGGCTCAGCCGATGTGGTTTCGTCCATCGCAAGGGCGAGATCCTCATAACCCGTCACCGTCACCGCATCGGGCCCCTCGACGGCATAAAAGACCCGGTCGGCCCCTGAAAACATGGCAAAGGCGGCGACGGGCAATTCGACGAAAACGGTCTCGTTTTCGACCTGCACGGCGCCCGCAATGGTGAAAGCGGATGCGGCGAGCAACCGGTCAAAGGCGCTGTCCGCCGCGCGCTCGGCATAGTCGCGGATGAAGATGATGAGCACGACAGCCGCCGCCAGCAGGAGCGCCACGGCAAGCGCGAGGATGCGGCGGCGGATGGAGAAGGGTTTAGCGGACATGGGTAAGCCCCCCCACCCAATCTCCCCCTTTTAGGGAGAGGAGTAAGGCCGGTGATTTTGAAACAAGACGGTCCCCAAACCCGATGCAGCCCCTCCCCCTACCAGGGGGAGGCAGGGTGGGGGGACCCGTGATCACCTCAACCATCCACGGCGCGCGCCACATAGCCGACCCCACGCACGGTGCCGATCTCCACCCGCGCCGGCTCGAGCTTCTTCCTCAATCTCGAAATATGCAGTTCCAGCGCATTGATCGACACGGCTTCGTCGAAATTAAAGAGCTGGTTCATCAGCCGCTCCTTGGCGACAACTTTGCCCGCATGCGTCAGCAAAATCTCGAGCAGCCGGAATTCCCGCCGCCCCAATTCAAGCGGCTTGCCGCCGACGCTGGCATTGAGCCCGGCGAGGTCGAGTTCGAGATCACCCACTGCCAAGACGCTGCTGGTCTGCCCGCCCGCTCGCCGGATCAGCGCCCGCAGCCGCGCTTCGAGCTCGCGCAGATCGAAGGGTTTGACGAGATAATCGTCGGCGCCCAAATCAAGAAGGCTCACCTTGTCGTCGATCTCGGATCGCGCCGTCATCACGAGGATCGGCGCCGAAAATTTTTCGCGACGCAATTCCGCGATCAGGCTGATGCCGTCGCGATTGGGCAGCATCAGATCGAGCGCGACCGCATCGAAATCCTCGCCCTTGGCCGCGGGCACCACGTCGGCGCCATCGCGCACCCAGTCGACCGAATGCCCGGCCGTGCGCAGGCGCTTTTCAATCGCCTCTCCAAGGTCTTCATTGTCTTCGACCAGAAGAATTCGCATGCAGAAGTATGTCCCCCCAGAGAGATACTACAGCATGTTGCGCTAAAAGTGGGCGCTGGATTTTCTAGAGAACTTGGCCGAGGAAAACGCCGGCCACCGCGACAACGCAAAGCGATGCGAGCCCCGCCGCCACCAGCATTTGCTGTGCCCTTTGCACATGCGCGTCGCGCCGTGCCCGGCTGCGCACGGCCTTGACCTCGCGGGCGTCGAATTCAAGATTGGCCATCTTTGTCCCCTCATCTTTTGTCGGTCGCTCTGGACCTGAACCGAAGATTGGGCAGCCGCCTTGAAAGGGCTGTTTCTCACCCGCGACAACAGGATAAGCCCGACTGGCACATTCCCGAACGCTCGACTGGAGACGCGGTTAATTTGTCTTAAATTTTAACAGCTCTCATCTTGTATGGAAGTTGTTGAACACCTCGCCGGTTCGTGGCACAAACCCATCATGACCCAGTCCGCTCATCTTCATCCCGATCGTCTCTTCCCCGCCAGCGAGCCGCAAAAGTCTATTGCGCGCGAGCTTTATCCAGCGGTCAAAGACCTGCCCATCGTCAGCCCGCATGGCCATACCGATCCGTCCTGGTTCGCGACCAATGGCCGCTTCGCCAGCCCCACGGCACTGTTCCTGACGCCGGATCATTATGTGCTGCGCATGCTGAAAAGCCGCGGCATCGATTATGACGCTCTGGGCATTCCGCGGAAGGATGGCAAGCCGGTCGAGGCCGATAATCGCAAGGCCTGGCGCCTCTTTGCCGAGAACTACTTTCTCTTCGCCGGCACCCCGTCAAAGACTTGGATCGATCATTCGCTCGAAGCCGTTTTCGGCATCACCGAAGAACTCTCTGCTAAGACGGCCGACAGCATTTTTGATGCGATCGATGCCAAGCTCGGCTCGCCCGATCTCCTGCCCCGCGCCATTCTCGATCGCTTCAACGTCGAAGTCATCGCCACCACCGAATTCGCGCTCGATCCCTTGACCCATCACCAGTCGATGGAAGGCCAGGGCCTGATCGGCCAGATCCGCACCACCTATCGCCCCGATGACGTCACCGACCCCAGCCGACCCGCCATCGTCGACAATATCAAAAAGTGTGGAGAGCTGACCGGCGAGGACATTTCCAACTGGGATGGTCTCATCAACGCTCACCGCAAGCGCCGCGAATATTTCAGGCGTTTCGGCGCCGTCGCGACCGACCATGGCGTGCCGACGGCCAACACAGCCGATCTCCCACTCGTCGAAAAGCAGGCTTTGCTCGACAAGATTTTGGCCGGCAAGCACGACGCCACTGACGCCGAACTGTTCCGCGCTCAGATGATGACCGAAATGGCGCTGCTTTCGGTCGAAGACGGCATGGTCATGCAGAT
>CAJYKO010000054.1 GCA_913775215.1 uncultured Devosia sp.
GGCCCCGGAGCCGTCGGTCAGTTCTTTTTCAACGATGCGATAGGGCGTGATGTACGTGTCGTCGCTGAGAGGATCGTCAGCGAGATCGCCACGGACGAGGTTGGCGGAGACGAAGGGGAATTCGGCGCCTTCTAGGGCCTTGTCGAGGAACTCTAGACCGTAGTTGAATTCATGATTGCCGAGGGTCGCGGCTTCATAGCCGAGCGTATTCATGGCGGCGATGATCGGATGGATATTGCCATCAAGGCCCTTCTCGTAGGCGATGTAGTCGCCCATCGGATTGCCCTGGATGATGTCGCCATTGTCGAGCAGTATGGAATTGCCGGCTTCGGCGCGGATGGCTTCGATCAGGCTTGCAGTGCGTGCAAGGCCCATCGTGTCGTTGGGCGCGTCGGCATAGTAGTCATAAGCGAGCGCTGCGACGTGCAGGTCGGTGGTCTCGATGATGCGCAGATGGGCCTGGTTGGCTTGCGCATGGACGGCAAAGGGGTGCATCGCCGCAATGGCTCCTAGACTGGCGGAACCGGCGAGAAAGGTACGGCGGGATAGCCTCGGGTGAAAATTCATCGACTTCTCCAAGTATTTGCCATGGTTTCCGGAAGTGCACCTCCGGTCGCCGGCTTAACCGGCTATGGCCGCTCCCAAAAAAGGGCGAGACCTGCTCATGCCTCCGTTCAGTGACGGTGCCGTGACGGCGGCGCAAGGAGGCTAGGATTGTTTTACCAGGTGGTCAATTTATGACATTGAGATGACAGCGCGCGACGGGATGCAACCTGTTCCCACCCTTGCCGCTTGTTGGTAACAATAACAGCGTTGTGAAGGGGCATTCTCCATGAAATGGCGTGGGCGCGAGCGCAGCAGCAATATCGAAGATCGCCGCGGGCAGGCGGGCAGCGCCGGCGGATTTGGCGGATCACCATTCGGTCGAGGCGGTGGCATTCGGATCCCCACCGGTGGAGGCGGCGGTTCGCGCGGCGGCATTGGCGGCTTGATCGGGATCGTCGTGCTGCTCGGTATCGTTTGGCTCGTCACGGGGCAGAACCCGATGGACATGCTGGGCAGCAGCACTAGCACGGCGCCTTCGAATAACGCGTCGCGCCAATTGCCGGCGGAAGGTCAGGACGAGATGGCCGATTTCGTCGGCGTTGTCGTCAAGGAAAATGAGGATCTCTGGAACCAGGTCTTTGCCGCGTCGGGCGAGACTTATACCGAGCCGCAGGTGGTGCTTTACACGACACAGACCAGTTCGGGATGTGGTGTCGCAGACTCGCGCATGGGGCCATTTTACTGCCCCGTTGATTCCAAGGTCTATATCGACCTGAGCTTCTATGACGAGTTGCGCCAGCAGTTCGGAGCCCCTGGCGATTTCGCGCAGGCCTATGTGCTAGCCCACGAAATCGGGCACCATGTGCAGAATCTCACGGGTGTGCTGCCTGACTTCAATCAACGTCGGCAGAGCATGAGCGAAGAAGAAGCCAATGCCTATTCTGTGCGGGTGGAATTGCAGGCGGATTGCTATGCCGGGGTCTGGGCCAACTTTGCCGGCGAACAGAACCTGCTTGAGTCTGGCGATATCGAAGAGGCTCTGAACGCCGCGGAGCAGATCGGGGACGACAAGCTGCAGGAGCGGATGCAGGGCTATGCCGTGCCGAAGACCTTTACGCATGGCACCTCGGCACAGCGCCGGACATGGTTCGAGCGCGGTTACCAGTCCGGTGAACCGAACCAGTGCGATACGTTCTCGGGCAATATCTGAGCAAACCCGTGGCCGGTAGGCGCGTTGCGCCCTTCGACCAAGGAGCTTTTCATGCCGGGAAATCTTGCCGACATCGCAATCGAGCACTTTGCCGATGATGGGACGTTTCCAAACAATAGCCTGCCGGTAATTATCTACCGACGGGCGGTGGCGGAGCCGTCGCCGGAGGCGATGGAGGCGCTCTTTGACCAGAATGGCTGGCCGAGCGCGTGGCGCTATGGCGTCTATGATTTTCACCATTTTCATTCGACCACGCACGAATGCCTCGGGCTCGCGAGAGGATCGGCGCGGCTGCAGCTTGGGGGGCCGCAGGGGAGGGTGTTCGAGTTGGTCGCGGGCGACGTCATCGTTCTGCCAGCGGGCGTCGGGCACAAAAATCTTGGGTCGAGCGCAGACTTTCTCGTAGTCGGCGCCTACCCGCCAGGAAGCAGTGCTGACCTGCTCAAGGGACAAGCTGGCGAACGGCCGGGCGCCGACCGCCGCATCGTCGAGGTCCCGCTGCCCAAGACCGATCCAGTCGGTGGACAGGGTGGTCCAGTGTTGAGCAATTGGGGCTAGCTCAGGTGCGCAAATGTGATGGACCGCTTTATAGGGTCTATCCATTTCTCCAAGTGAAAGGAGATTGCAGATGAGCAAACCCAAAGAATCCAGTGCCGCCCAGCCCACTGCCGTCAATCGTGCGGAGGCAGATCGCTCACCCGCACGCCACAAAGACAAGAAGCAAGCGGCATCCTCGCGCGATGAGGATTTGCCGGGCGCAGAAGGCCCGCTGTCGGCGGGGGCAAACGAAGACACTTACGACTGAAGTCGATCAACGAAATTGAAGTGGCCGCGCGAGGCAGGGTTGGATAAACCCTGCCTTAGCTTTGTTTGGACGGCCGATGATCCCGAAAATTCTCCACTTCACCTGGAAGTCCCAGGTGTTGCCGCAACAGATGCAGACATATTACGACGCTTGGCGTCGATTGCATCCTGATTGGAAGATTCGTCTCTGGACCGACGACGACATGCGGGCCTTCGTTGCCGAAACATATCCGGAAACGCTGGCAACCTACGATTCCTACCCCAAGATGATCCAGCGCGCGGATGCGTTCCGCTATCTGGTGCTGGGTGCCCTGGGTGGGGTCTATGCCGATCTAGATGTCGAGCCTTTCCGGAACATCGACGGACTTCTCGACTATGATTGCTTTCTTGGCATCGAGCCGCTCGAGCACATCTTTCCAGATCGTCACCACCAGGGCGTGCCATTTCTTCTGACCAATGCCTTCATGGGGTCAGTGCCGGGCCACCCTTTGTGGCGCCAAATCATTGAAGACATGCCGCGTCTGGCGGATCAGGAAACGTTCTATTCGACTGGTCCCTCAATGGTAACTGCATCCGTTTTGCGGTTGCCGAAAGCAGATCGGCCGACGCTTTTGTCGCCGCAGGTTTGGTCACCGTTATTGGCTGATGGGCGGAAAACCCGAACGGATGCCGAGGCCATCAAGCTGTTGGAGCCATTAGGCACCGTGGTGCCGGCAACGAGCGGATCATTGGTATCGCATGTCTGGATGACCACCTGGGTGCCGTGGCACAAGCGGGGGAACCGGTTCGCGTGGGTCGTGCAGCTTCCGACCAAAGCGAAGTGGGCGTTCAGGCGCCTTCTCAATCCGGCGCTCGCCCAAGTGGTCATTGGAGACCCGCAGGAATATTACACTGATCAGCTTTTGCTGCCCGTTGAGGAACGACCGTTTATTGAGGTGGTTGTACGTGTCGGAAATGATGGTTTCAGCCGCGCGCTAGCCCAGTCTCTAGCAGGGTTGGATTATCCTTCGGACAAAGTGCGACTGACCATCGTCATTCCAGAGAACGCGGATCGAGTGGCGCTCGAAAAAGTCGCCGCGGAGCATGGGCTGGCGGCACATTATTGCCAAGGTTCGTTCGAGACACACGCGCAGCGTGACAATGCCATTCTGGATGGGCTCGAGGCCGACGTTGAGCGTGTCCTGTTGATCGATGGCCAAGTTTTGCAATTCCCGTCCGATGCTATTCAGCGCCTGTTGGCGGCCCGGCGTCCGGTGGTTTCTGCAAATGTCGTTGATGCGATGGGCAAGCCCGGAGACAGCCAAGTTTTCCGATATGAGAAAGCGGCGCCGTTCAAGATGCTCTACAAGGATGGCGGTCGCGCGGGCGTCGTAGGGCGCGATTCCGGTTTCCGGACCTATCTCGGGATGCAGAAAGCCTTTTCCGTCCTGCCGCTTGACGGCGTGGGTGAGAGCTTTGTGCTGATTGATCGGGCTGTTGTTGATGCAGGTGTGCGCTTTGCCGAGACGCCTTACAAGCTGCATCTGGGGGCCGAGGCTTTTGGCATCATGGCGCGGGATCGTGGATTTGAAGTATGCGGGCTGACGCGGCTCGAAGTTGTTCGCCAAGAGGCCTGCTAAGAAAAAGAGCGGCGTTTTAGGCGCCGCCCTCGTCGTCTGATCAGGCTGCTTCGCCTGGCGCCTTATGCTCGGGCAGTTCGGGCATGCCTTTTTCCTTGCGCACCAGATTCAGAAAGCGCGTGAAGAGGTAGTGGCTGTCCTGCGGACCAGGGCTCGCTTCAGGGTGGTATTGTACCGAGAAGATCGGCTTGCCGTCGACAGCGAGGCCGGCGTTAGAATTGTCGAAGAGGGAGATGTGGGTCTGGGTGACGCCAGCGGGAAGCGTATCGGCGTCCACGGCGAAGCCGTGGTTCATCGAGGTGATTTCCACCTTGCCTGTGGTCAGGTCCTTGACCGGATGATTGGCACCGTGGTGGCCCTGATGCATCTTCGAGGTCTTGCCGCCCAGCGCAAGGCCGAGGAGCTGGTGGCCGAGGCAGATGCCGAACATCGGCTTGCCGGTTTCCATCAGCTTCTGGATGGTCGGAACAGCATATTTGCCGGTCGCGGCCGGATCGCCGGGGCCGTTGGAAAGGAAGATGGCGTCGGGGTTGTGGGCGAGCACGTCCGCGGCGGAGGCCGTTGCGGGGACGACGGTGACCTTGGCACCCTGATCGGCAAGGCAGCGCAGGATGTTGCGCTTGGCGCCGTAGTCGATCGCGACGACGTGGAAGTCAGGCTTTTCGACCGTGCCGTAGCCCTTGTTCCACTGCCAGCTTGTCTGATCCCAGTGATAGGTCTGGGCTGTGGTGACTTCCTTGGCGAGGTCCAGACCTTCTAGGCCCGGGAAGGCATTAAGTTCGGCCTTGATCGAACCTTCATCAAAATGGCCGGTTGGTTCGTGGGCGATGACGCCATTCGGCATGCCGTTTTCACGGATGCGGGCGGTCAAGGCGCGCGTATCGATGCCGGCGATGCCGATGATGTTGCGCTTCTTGAGCCAGGCGTCG
>CAJYKO010000055.1 GCA_913775215.1 uncultured Devosia sp.
AGCGCTGCGAGCTGTACCCGCCCTTGATGACCCTGGCCCACAGGATGAGCACGTTGATCCCGGAATAACGCCGCCCGGTTACCCCGTTCGCCGGCATGGTACAGGCGCAGGCTGCGCTGTCCCAAGGCTGCACCCAGGGCAGCCGTCCTTCCTCCAGTTCGGCAATCACGCGCGCCGTCACCTCGGCATAGAGGGTCTGACGTTGGTCGATGGTCCTGGACATGATCCTCACTCCTTCAAAACCACCGCAGCCCGGCCGGAAAGGCGGGGGTGGGCGGCAGGAGCGGACCGACAGTCCCGCCGGCATGAGGCGGGTTGCACCCAACGGGCCGAAACGAAGAGGAGGACCGGCGCAGCCGGTTGCAGCACGCCGCGGCGGGACTACAGGGCCGTGACGCCCACCCTCGCCAGACGCGCCCGGCGCGTCACGCCAGCGTGGGGGCACCCCGCGCTGTCCGACGACGGTGCGAAGGCCGCACCGTCACCCGTCAGGGATCGCAACCCGAATGGGCCGAGACGGCACGGCTCGGCGCCGCGCCAGCGGCGTAGAGCCCGGTCCTGCGGCATCGCAGGAGACGGCATCGCTCTGCTGTCTGGATGTCCCTCGAAAGTGCCGTCAGGACCCCAGCGAAGCCCTACTACCGATCAGGCAAAAGCAGGACCTTGGCGGCTCCCATCCCAAGAGCCGCGAGGCAATTCCATGTCCACCAACCCAGACCGCATCCTGCGTCTGAAGGCCGTCCTCGACCAAACCGGGCTTTGCCGATCCACCCTCTACCGCAAGATGGCCAACGGCACCTTTCCAAAGAACATCCAGCTCAGCACCCGCTGCGTAGGCTGGCGCGCCTCGGCGATCGACGAATGGCTGCGCAACCCGATGTTCTACCATGTCGGTGACCATCCTGGCGGGTAAGCGCTTTCACGACTCATCGCGGCGTTCCAACTCAGTTTCGGAAGCGGCTTGGACATCCGCCACCCCGAAAAGCTTGGATTTTAAAAATTCTTTGTCATCACAAACGGCGCGATGTGGGACAAATCCGTCGTTCCCATGCCACAGGTTGCACGTCTGCTATTGTAAGAAGCTAACGTTCACCTCTTGTCCGAGCGGCGCCGCGTCACGACTAACCCTGGGCCCAAATCTACGCGGCAGCTTCCAGCAGTTAGAAGCGGACAGCGGATCATCATCCATGACCGCCACAGGCGCTACCAATACCGATAGTCAACTACCTTCAAGGCAGACTAGTGACTCGCTTTTTGAACTCGGTAAGATAGTTTTTTGCCAAAGCAGAGAATGGCGCTTCAGGTGCCGCTGAAAATTGCATCTCGGCAAGGATCTGACCCTGCAATAAGCGCAGGTTGCGCAGCGCGTCCTGAACCGCAGGCTCGTGACCAAGGCCCGCATTGGTAAGAGCCCCTGCGACATTACCAAGACTAACGACCATGGTCTCCATAAAGCGCAGGCGCTGGACCAGCCGAGCGCGTTCCTGGACTAGGTGCATACGATTTAGGCCGTAGACCTGGATCGAGACCGCGCCCTTGACACTCAATTCTGTATGGGCGGCAGCAGCCGCAACTTGCGGTGCGGTGCCAATCGCCGGTAGCGCTCCCACAGCAGTGGCCTTGGGCAAAACCAGCCCGCTGGCCGCGCCTTCTGCAAACCAATAGGTCAAATGGTCGGAGGGATTGTCGCGGGTTGGATCGAGCAGCAATGCATCTTCGAGCGAGATGTCGTCGGTATCAGCAGCAGCCCGGGTGCCAGCGATTGGAAAACTATCCTTCTTACCGGACTGGGTTTGCGCGTAGAGAATTTTCAAATCACTGATCGCGCCGTCCGGCGCCAATTGTCGGCGCCGGCGATTGCAATCTAGACAGCTGGGCAGGAGGTTGGTCCAATCCATTGCCAGCCACCAATAGCCGGGATGGTTCGGCTCGCCTTCAACGGCACCCTTGGGCCGATAATGCTCGACATCGACCGGCGCCTGTGACGCAAAATACGATTCGCAATAGGCGCATTTTCCGTGGAACAGCGCTTCTAAGCGCTGCTTCACTTCATCGGCTTTGTAGACCTTGAAAGGAAACGCCGCGCGTTTTGCCCCGGCCGCTAGCGGTACTTGCATATGCGCTGCGGCGCTTTCCAGTTCAGTGCGCTTGAGCGGGCCGGAGCGGGCCGACAGTGCCGCCGGCGCGGCCATTTTTCCGCGAGAAACCGCGCGCATTAAAACCCCTCAAGAGCGTTCACGATCAAGTCGCGGGTTTCGACCTCGAGCCGCGCAAGATGATTTTCCGGCATGTCGCGGCTGCGCTGGAGATACACGGCAACTGCCTTTTGAACGAGGCGCTGCACTTCGGAAGAGCCGAGCGGCAACGACGTCGCAACTTCATGTTCCAGATATTCGAGCGCGCGCGTCTCTTCGCCGTTGAGACGGGCCCCAGCAGCTCGGCGGGCGAGCAGGCTACCAAGCTCGGCGAGCTTGCGTTCAGCGTCGGGTGAATCGGTACTGAACATCGCAAAAAAGTCGGAAGTCAGTAGCTGTTCGATGGTCAGATTTTCGACATTTGGCAGTTCGGCAAGCGTTTCGACGATCACGGGTACTTGATGCAGATCGGCGTCTTCGCGCTCGACACGACTAAGTACCAGCACTTCGCGGTCATGCATCCCGCGCAAACACAAAGGATCATGAGTCGTGGCAATGAAAATCGCCTTGGGTAGCACCCGGCGAAACGCCGCCATAATCTGCATCTTCCACCTGGGATGAAGATGGGCTTCGATCTCGTCGATCAGGATGATCGGCTCAGCTTCGGCAAACCCCTTTTCGCTCACCGTCTTGTCACGGAGCAACCCTTCGAAAATATCGCAGACCATGGCGAGCACCGAGCGAAAACCCGACGAGACCACCGAGAGCGGGGTCTTCATCTCTTTGACGTTTGAGCCGGTACCGATTTGCGTGACGATTAGGCAGCGCGAATTGGCCTTGTCCTGCTCAATAACGTTAAAATCGCCTTCTACGCTAAACAAGCGATGAAGAGCACGAGCGACCATCGCGAATTGCGGCCTGTCGAGACCCAGTAGCCACTGTTCGGGATTGGGGAGGATGATGCTCGACTGGAACAGAGTACCGACCTTTCCAAAACGTCTCGTCCGTTTGGCGTCGGCGGCATATTGGCGAAATGCGCCATAAGCGAAGATACTAGGCGTCGGCCCGTCATGATCGCCTTCGTCAAAGCGGTCCGAAATCCTCAAGTACCGTGTGCTTCCGTCATGAAATTCGAGGACGACCTTTGCGTGTTCAGGTCCGACTGCACCCAATAGCCCCATCATATCGGGATTGAGGACAAAACTGCTTGGCGCTTTGCCGAGCCGCTGACGCACCATCGGACCGCATAGAGAAAGTGCGAGCGCTTCAAGCAGAGAGCTTTTGCCAGCGGCATTCTCGCCCAGCACCAGCACCGCGGATGCTTCCGCGTCGCGACCTGCTTCCACATCTTCGGGGATAGGCTCGGGAATCGAAATGTCGATCGACTCCAGCGCTTTGAAATTGGCGAGATGCACAGCGATCAGCCGCGGCGCCCCGCGGGTGCGTTGTGGCCCGGCAGGGATGCCCGCGGCCGGCTGTCGAACCTCTTCAAGCGCGCGTTCAAAAGCGTCGCGTCCAATCGGAGTACTCATCACCCGACGATAAGATTTCGCCAGCCGCCGGCTATTACCATCGAGCCGAATATCGAGCCGCTCAGCGATGCAGGCAGCGATCCGGCGCAGTAGGAGATACCAAGCGCCTC
>CAJYKO010000056.1 GCA_913775215.1 uncultured Devosia sp.
CGATGGCCTTATGCGCATCTGCGAACCCCATATTGGTGAGGGTTTCGAGTGTATCCGGATCATCATCGCTGCCGGTGAAAACAAGGTTGCCTTCGACCGTTCCAAGCGTTTCACCTTCGGTGAATAGCTCGGCATAGTAGCGTGCGACCCGCTCAAGCGCCGAGCGATAAGATTTTTCGAATGTCGCGAGATCGGCCTCGCCCATCAGTCGGCCGATGACAGCCACCGCCTCTGGCGTATCGGGCATGATGTGGGTTTGTTCGTCCCGCAGCATCTGCAGGCGGTTTTCGACGGCGCGGAGATACCAATAGGTTTCGGTCAGCTCCTTGGCTGTTGTCGGCGCAATCCAGTTTGCCTCCGCCAATGCCGCCAGCGCTTGCGAGGTCGGTCGCACCCTTAGCGACTTGTCACGCCCCCCAGCAATCAACTGCTGCGTCTGGGCAAAAAATTCGATCTCGCGGATGCCGCCGCGGCCAAGTTTGACGTTGTGTCCCTCAACGCGGATATCGCCGACTTTTTTGGACACATTGATTTGGCGTTTCATCGCCTGGATATCGGTGATGGTCGCGTAGTCGAGATGCTTGCGCCACACATAGGGCGCCAGCTCCTGAATGAACGCCTCGCCCACCGCTTTATCCCCGGCGCAAGGCCGCGCCTTGATCCAGGCGGCGCGCTCCCAGTTCTGGCCGCGCACTTCGTAATAGGCAATGGCCGCATCGACCGACAGAGCGACGGGGGTCGATCCGGGATCAGGCCGCAAGCGCAGGTCGGTGCGGAAGACATAGCCATGGGCCTGATGATCCTCCATCAGCCCTACGAGTTTCTGCACCATGCGCGAGTAGACTTTTGTCGCCTCGCTAGGGTCTACCAGCACCGGCTTTTGCGGGTCGAAAAACGCGACGATATCGATGTCGGACGAGTAATTGAGTTCGCGCCCGCCATGCTTGCCGAGGGCGAAGAGCGCAAGGCCCGAATTGGCCGCCGTGGCCTCTTCGCGCGACATCACCAATTGCCCCTTGTCAGCAGCCTGCCCCATCAGCAGGTCGAGTGCCGCTTCGAGCGCGGCGTCGGCGAGATCGGAAAGTGCCTCCGTCGCTCGCGCCGTGGTCCAGGCGCCGCCCGTTTCGGCCACGGCAGCGAGAAGCGCGGTGCGGCCCTTGGCCACGCGTAATGTCTGGCCAAGGCCAGCTTCGTGACTTGATCGCCCAGCCATTGCGACCTCGGACAGGAGCGCCGCAAAGGCAATGTCTGGCCCTGCATCAAGCGCATCGACCAGCCACTCGGAATGGACACGCGTCAGTTCGAGCAAATAGGGCGCAGCCTGGAGAAGTGGCCCCAACAGCGCGGAGTAAGTCTGCACTTGCGCAGCAAGCGGCTGCGGGAGGTCAGTGCAAAGAGCATCGAATGCTGGATGAGAAACGGGCGGCAAAGGCGATAGGGTGGTGCTCATAAAAGAGGCATAACCCGCGGCCACGCGGCCAGCAAGCCAGGCTAAGCCTTGTCCGTCCTGCCGTCGGATGTTTCCGAAAGTTCGGCCAAAACGCGCTGTTCATCCTCGGACAGCGTCTCCTCGCCAGAGCCCAGAGGACGCTTGCGGCTTGCGACCCAGATGCCACCAAGCCCCGCGGCCAACAAAGTCGGCGCCGCGATCCAGAGGATCCAAGTGTGCTCGTTCAAACGCGGATTGAGCAGGACATATTCGCCATAGCGATCGACAAGATATTGCTGCACCTCGGCATCGGTGTCGCCGGCAACAAGGCGTTCGCGGACAAGAATGCGGAGATCCTTGGCAAGATCGGCGTCGCTATCGTCGATCGACTGGTTCTGGCAGACGAGGCACCGCAATCCCGCCGAGATCGCTCGCGCCCGTTGTTCCAGCACTGGATCGTCCAACATTTCGTCGGGCGACACCGACAAGGCTGGCGACATCAAAGCCAGTAGAAGACCGATGCAAACAATTAGCCGTTTCATTCGGCCGGTTCCATCGTCTGCCGGGCCGCGCGCTGCGGGGCGCCGACACGGAGCCGCCGATCGGTGAGGGACAGTACCCCTGCCCCGGCCATAACGATGGCGCCAAGCCAGATCAAGAGGATGTAGGGCTTGTGCCAGATGCGGATGACATGGGTATTATCAAGCGGTTCGCCGAGCTGCAGATAAAACTGCGAGAGGCCGAAGGTTGCGATGGCGGCTTCGGTCGTCGGCATGCCGCTTGCTACATAGGTCCGGCGCTCCGCATCAAGCTTGCTCGTGCCGCCATCAGGGGCTGTGAGCGTGAAATGGCCAGTATCGGCCATGTAATTTGGGCCAGGAATCTGCGCAAAATCGTCGAAGGCAACGGTATAGCCCGCCAATTCCGTGGTCTCGCCGGGATTGAGCGTCGTTACCAGTTCGGTTTCCCAAGCAGTCACCGACACGATGCCCAAAACCGTCAGGCCAAGCCCCATGTGGCCAATTGCGGTCGACCAGATGCTGCGCGGCAGGCCGGCAAGACGACGCAGACTTTCGCGCGCCGGAATGCGCCCGATCCTGCCACGCTCGATCAATTCGGCAAAGGCGCCGAAGGTGACCCAAAACCCGAGCAGCAGGCCGAGCGGCGCCAACGAAATCGAAACACCGCCGAGTGCTGAAACCAGAATGGTGAGGAACACCGCAAGCCCAGCCGCACCGACCAGTCTTTGGCCGGCCGCGAGCATGTCGGCACGCTTCCACGGCAGCAGCGGCCCGAACGGCACGATGAGGAGGAGCGGCGCCATCAGTGCCCCAAAGGTGAGATCGAAGAACGGCGCGCCGACGGATATCGTCGTGCCAACCAGCGCATCGAGAATGAGCGGATAAAGCGTCCCGACGAGGATCGCGCCGACGGCAGTCGCGAGGAACAGATTATTGAGGATCAAAGCACCCTCGCGGCTAATCGGAGCGAAGAGCCCGCCTTGCCGCAAAGCGCTTGCACGCAGCGCAAAGAGCAGGAAAGCGCCTCCGATCAAGACGGCCAGGATAGCAAGGATGACGAGGCCCCGCGTTGGGTCGCTCGCAAAGGTATGGACCGAGGTCAGGATGCCCGAGCGAACAAGAAATGTGCCGAGCAGCGACAGCGAAAAGGTGATGATGGACAAAAAGATTGTCCAGATTTTCAGCGCATTGCGCTTTTCCATCACGAGCGCTGAATGGAGGAGCGCCGTGCCGGCGAGCCAGGGCATGAAGCTGGCATTTTCGACTGGGTCCCAGAACCACCAGCCGCCCCAGCCGAGTTCGTAATAGGCCCAGTAGGACCCCATCGCGATACCGAGCGTGAGGAAAATCCAGCTCAGCATCGTCCAAGGCCGGACCCAGCGGGCCCAAGCCTGGTCGATGCGACCGGAAATCAATGCCGCAATGGCGAATGAGAAGCAGATCGAGAACCCGACATAGCCCGCGTAAAGGAGCGGCGGGTGAATGGCGAGGCCGATATCCTGGAGGATCGGATTGAGATCGGCGCCCTCGATTGGCGGCTGCGCCAGCCGCGCGAACGGGTTTGACGTAAAGAGCGTAAAGCCACCAAAGGCGACGACGAGCAGGCTCTGCGTGCCGAGCACCAGATTCAAGAGATCAGCCGGCAATCGGCGTCCGAAGGCAGCGACCAGCGCGCCGAACAGCACGAGGATCAAGATCCAAAGAAGAAGCGAGCCTTCGTGATTGCCCCAGACGCCGGAGATCTTGAAGATCATTGGCTTCAAGGAATGCGAATTGTTCGCGGCCAAAGCCAGGCTGAAGTCAGAGGTGGCAAAAGCCTGTACGACAGCGAGGAAAGCCACCGCAACCAGCACGAATTGCAGGATCGCTGACTGTGCCAGTACGGAAGCCAGCCGTTCACCGCTGCGCCATAGCGTCAGCCCGCCGATTGCGGACATGAGCGCGATGGCGCAAGCGAGGATCAGGGCAAAATGCCCAAGCTCGATGCTCATTGTGCCGTCCCCTCAGGCCGCCATTCGCCCTGCGCCTTCAGCGCCTCGACGACTTCTTTGGGCACGTAGTTTTCGTCGTGTTTGGCGAGCACGTTGGTTGCAGTGAATGTGCCGTCAGGACCAACCGAGCCTTCTGCCACGACACCCTGACCCTCGCGAAAAAGGTCAGGGAGGATACCATCATAGCGTGCAACGATTTCCGTACCACCATCGGTGACTATGAAGGTATTATCCTGGCCGTTCCGCACCCATGAGCCATCCTTGACGAGACCGCCGAGGCGGATCGGATGGCCCGGCTCAACACCGCGCGACTGGATTTCGGAAGGCGAATAGAAAAACACGATCTGGTCGCGCAGCGCAGTCAAGACCAACGCCGCAGCGATCGCGAGCACCACGCCTAGACCGGCAATGACGGCCAGGCGCTTCTGCTTGCGCGACCAACCTTTGCGGCGAACTGCGGAAGGCATGGTCATTGCGCGTCTCCGTTCAGTTTCAGCCCGGCACGCAGCGCCAGGGTGTCGAGTTCGCCCCGATCGAATGCTGCGGGATAGGCCGCAACCGATGCATCATAGGCCTTTTGCGCATTGGGCAGATCGCCGAGCACGATGTAGGAGCGCACGAGCTGCGTCCATTCCTCCACAGTGCCGCCCTCATCATAAAGCCGTGTGGAGAGGCTTTTGACCATGCCGCCGATCATCTTGGCTTGATCCGCCGCCGTCGTGTCAACGCCATCGTTCTGCGCCACGGCTAGCCCCTGCCGTGCAGCGGGCAGCCATGGCTCGGCGCCGGTTGCAAGGTCGATCGCCGACTGCCAATAGCGCGCGGCCTCAGCATAGTCCGCAGTCCGCGTCAGCTCGGCGGCGAGATAAAGCCGCGGCTGGGGATCAGCGGCATCGAGATCAGCGGCCTGGCGCAAGAGCGCCATGGCCTCACTCGATCCAGCTCCATCGGCAGCAAGCAGCAGTGCTTCGGCCTGGTCGGTCAGCAATTGCGCTGTCGGCTGGGAAAGCGCAATGACGCGACCATAGGCATTGGCGCCATCGGCAAAGCGGCCGATCTGTACCAGAGCCGGCGCCAGAACAGTCCAGCCGCGAATGTCGTTGGGATCTTGGGCCAGCCGCGCCTCGATGCGCGAAATGGCATCGCCGAGGTCCATGTTCTGCGCCGCGACATCGGCACGCGAGGCCAGTGGCTGCGCCGGCAGATTAGGGCTGCCCAGAAGCGCATAGACGCCGAGGGCAACTGCCGCCACAAGTGCCGCACCCGAGACAAGCGCCGTCCGACCGAATCCGGCAGCAGCCGGCTTGGCTTCGGCCTTGGCGCGGATCATCTCACGCGCCAATTCGCCCTTGGCGCCCAGGGCTTCATCGGCACTGATCTTGCCCGCAGCGAGATCAGTGTCGATTCCAGCCAATAATTGGCGGAAATGGTTGGTGGTATCTGCGCTTTCGCCTGGACTTGCGTTGACCGGGCGACCGCGGCCCGCGTACAAAAGCGCGGCGCAGGTGATGGCGGTTACAGCTATGGCGATCAACCAGAAAATCATGGGCCCCGGATGCTTGCTTCCGGCCTTGAAAAAGGCTGCGCCCTCTATAAGCCGATTGCCGATAATTGCCACTAAAACCCACGCTGCAGCACCGGACTCATTGCCACAGGGTCAGCGCGCCGCAGGCTTGACGCATGGGTACTCGCGATGTCGATTTCGCCATCTTCGGCGCCAGCCCTTTAGCAGGTCTCATTGCGGGCCTACTCGTCGACCGGCATGGCAAGACGGTCGTACAAATCGCAGAACCCGAAGCGCGTTACCGCCTGCCACGGAGCCTTGATCTGTCGGTCGGGCCGCTGACGCGCCCCCAGACATGGTCGCTCCTCAAAGCACTTGTCCCGGAAACGCAGAAATTGCTCA
>CAJYKO010000057.1 GCA_913775215.1 uncultured Devosia sp.
CCCGTGGAGGTGATATCGACGATGATATCCGCCTGACCTGCAGCGGGCGCGCCCTCTGTCGCACCGAGGCTTTCGACAATGCGGTAGAGCTGAATGCCATGCTGGCGCGAGAAGAATTGCTGCGTCAGCCGCCAGTATTTGGTGGCGATTGCCAGACGGCGGCCATGGCGGGCGCGAAATTCGGAGGCGACGTCGCCGAGATCGGCCATGCTATCGACATCGAGCCAGATTTCCGGCACGGCGACTACCACATCCGCGTGGCCGAAGCCAAGGCGGGCGCAGAATTCCACCCGTGTGTCGACATTGCTCAGGTCCTCACGCACGAGGTCTTCGCCCGTCACGCCGAAATCCACACTGCCATTGCCGAGTTCGCGCGCGATTTCGGAGGCCGACAGATAGGCGATCTCGATATCGTCACGCCCTTCGATCCGGCCGCGATAGGAGCGATCGCTGCCGATAGCGGTGATTTTCAGCCCGGCGCGTTCGAGGATGGCGGAGGAATCGTCCTTCATGCGTCCCTTGGAGGGCAGCGCTATGGTGATTGTCATGCAGCGGCCCTCGCAGCTTCGATACGGTCCAGCCAGAGCGAGAAACCGACGGCAGGAATGGTGTCGGTGGCGCCAAGCAGCGTCATCAGGCGATCGAAGCGTCCACCGCCTGCCAGCACCGCGGTTTGCCCCTTTTGCGTGATTTCGAAGACCAGGCCGGTATAGTAATCCAGCGGGCGACCGAAAGCCGCGCCATAAGTCACGGCCTGCAATTCGACGCCGCTATTGGCAAGGGCTGCCACGCGGGAACCGAAATCGGACAGTGCTGGCCCAAGTTTCAGCTTTGCCTTTTCGGCAAAGTCGGAAAGCGTCTTAGATGCCTCCGACAAAGGTGCCTGAAGGCTTAAAAACTGCTTCAGCAGCTGGAAGCTGTCGTCCGGCAGGCGGGTGGCGGCGAGCGCCAGCTTTTCGCGGAGGCGTCTCGCGATCTCCTGCGGGGAACGGCTGGCATTGGTGGAATAGCCGGTCTCTTGCATGACGCTGTCAATATAATCGACCAGAACCTTCTCCTCGCCGGTGGCAAGCAGCCCGGCAACGCGGGCATCGAGCCCGGTCATCGGCTTGGGGCTCACAAGGCTTTCCAGCAGCGCATCGAGTTGAACCGTGTCGCCAAAGGTCTGAACCAGACGTTTCTGCCAGCCGAGCGGCAGGCCAAGTGCTGCAATCACCGCCTCGAAGACCTTCTGGTCCCCCAGCCGCGCCGAGAGCGAGCGGCCCGGCAGCAAGCGCTTCAGAATGCCGAAAGCGTCGCCAATCGCGCGGGCATCGGCAGCGGCGACATCGCCATCGCCCAGATCTTCGATGCCGGCCTGATAGAACTCATTGCCGCCCTCGCGCCGCTGGCGAAACACTTCGCCGAGATAGGCGTAACGTTTCGGCGTGCCGGTTGCCGTTTCGATATGGCGCAGGCAGACGGGGATCGTAAATTCCGGTCGTAGGCACAGGCTCTCGCCCGTTTCGCTTTCGGTCAGGAAAATACGACGGCGCAAATCCTCGCCGGCCATATCCAGAAAGGGGGCAGCTGGCTGGATAACGGGTGTGTTGACCCGCACCGTTTTGCGCGCCGCAAACTCGTCCAGCAGCTCTCCGGAAAATTCCGGCATGTCGATCAGGGGCATGAAGCGATACTTTTCGTCACGGTTCGAGCGGTTGCATCATCTCGATGCGGTTTCCGAAGGGATCATTCACGTAGAAGCGGTCATACCCTTCCAGTGGCTCATCCTCAACCACAGGGCAGCCTGCCGTTTCAAGTCTTTTTAGAAGTCCAGACAGATCATCTACTACAAAGGCGGGATGGGCCTTGGTGGCGGCGATGAAATCTTTCGCGACGCCGAGATGCACGCGGACATCGCCACGCGCAAACCAGCATCCGCCGCGGCCCGCAAGATTGGCAGGCTTTGCAACCTCCTGAAGACCGAGAAGGCCCGCATAAAACGTCCGCGCCTTGTCTTCTCCACCTTCAGGCATTGCCAGTTGGACGTGATCCAGGCGGAGAATGGTCATGGCCGATCAGCCTTCTGCCCGACGCCGGTCTTCGGCCTGGGCGGCCAGGATTTCCTTGACCTTGGCAACCAGTTCAGACTCGGCGACGACCTCTTGCGCGACACGCGCTTCGCGCCATGTCGCGTTGTCCTCGATCTCTCCGGAGAGGCGCTTGCCTTCGATCAGGTCCTTGATCTGCACAACGCCTTGAGCACGTTCGTCACCGCCCTGGATGATGGCGATCGGCGCGCCCATGCGATCCGCATATTTCAGCTGGTTGCCGAACTTCTTCCAGTTGCCCTGATACATTTCGGCGCGAATGCCTTCCGCTCGCAGTGCCTGCGTGAAGCGCTGGTAGCGCCCCATGCTCTCCACATCGCCATCCATAACGGTGATGAGAACAGGCGCGAGCACCTTTGCCTGACCGAGCTTGCCAAGGTTCTTCAACGCCGTCATCAGGCGCGAGACACCGATGGAGAAACCGGTTGCCGGAACCGGCTGGCCCATGAAGCGGGACACCAGACCATCGTAGCGACCGCCGCCGCCAACGGACCCGAAGACAACCTTCTCGCCCTTCTCGTTGGTGACGTCGAAGGTCAGCTCGGCCTCATAGACAGGGCCGGTGTAATATTCGAGACCACGCACGACCGATGGGTCGATCTTGATGCGATCTGCTTCATAACCAGCGCTTGCGACGAGTGCGCCGATGACATTCAATTCCTCGACACCTTCCGCACCCTTAGAGGTACCGGCAACGAGGTTCGCCAGATCGGCAGCGCTTGCGGCATAATCCTTGATGCCGACGAAGAAGAGAACCTTTTCGATTTGCGCCTGGTCGAGCCCCGCACCCTTGGTAAAATCGCCGGACTCATCCTTGCGACCGGGACCAAGCAGCAGCTTCACGCCCTCCGGCCCGAACTTGTCGAGCTTATCGATGGCACGCAGAACGTTGAGACGACGACCAGCATTCTCTTCGCCGCCAAGACCGATGGCTTCCATCACGCCATCCAGAACCTTGCGGTTATTGACACGGATGACATAGTCGCCGCGCTTGATGCCAAGGGCTTCCAGCGTATCGGCCATCATCATGCACATTTCCGAGTCCGCCTGGACGCCAGCGGCACCGACGGTATCGGCATCGAACTGCATGAACTGGCGGAAGCGACCCGGGCCGGGCTTCTCATTGCGGAAGACATAGCCTGCGCGATAGGTGCGGTAAGGCAGCTGGATCTCGTTGAAGTTTTCCGCGACGTGACGGGCGAGCGGTGCGGTCAGATCGTAGCGCAGGCTCATCCACTGGTCGTCATCGTCCGTGAGAGAAAACACGCCTTCATTCGGGCGGTCGCTATCGGGCAGGAACTTGCCCAGTGCATCGGTATATTCGAACAGCGGCGTTTCGACCGGATCGAAGCCATAAAGCTCGTAGACCTTGCGGATCTTTTCGATCATCTCATTGGTGGCATGGATATCGGCAGCCGAACGATCCACGAAGCCGCGCGGCAGGCGTGCTTTCAGTTTCT
>CAJYKO010000058.1 GCA_913775215.1 uncultured Devosia sp.
TACCCATCTGGCGTTATATCGCCGTTACAAGATTGGCAACCTTCAACACGTGGCTGTTTTTAGATTTCCTGCAATACGATAAAACCAATTCGCACAGCAGACGATGCTCAGGTGTGGATGACCTTCCCCTGCCAAGAGCGACGTCGTGTGACCCTAGGGCCGGATGAATTTTCAGTGGCCGAACTAGTGGCATGGATGCCGTACGGTGACGTCGGCGGTCGGTGGTGGAAAAGGGGTTGACCGCCACCGAAAGGGCCCGCTGGCGAAGCCGGCATCCATGCCACATAAGTTCTTTAGATCGGTCGCCGTAGCCGAAATAGCTCATGGCCTGTGTTCGTCTCGCTTCTACTTTAGCAAGCCAGATCGTCAGGTGCTGATCGCACCGCGTGAACAAGTGTTGACGCCGCTTTGGGGGAGGAGTATTTCGGTCCTCAGGACACTCTGCCCTAACGCAGAGCGCATAGGCCTGGGAGGGCCGCTTGAGATGGCTGATACGCCCCTGACCGCACCGGCGGTAAAACCGGCTAATCCAAATTTTTCGTCGGGTCCATGTGCCAAGCGTCCAGGTTGGACGGTTGAAGCGCTGGCCAATGCGCTGACCGGTCGTTCGCACCGCGCGAAGCCCGCCAAGGCACGCATCCAGCAGGTGATCGATCTGACGCGCGAACTGCTCGAAGTTCCCGCAGATTATCGCGTCGGCATTGTTCCCGCGTCCGATACTGGCGCTGTCGAAATGTTCCTCTGGAGCGCGTTGGGCGCTCGGGGCGTCGATATGCTGGCCTGGGAATCCTTCGGCGCCGGCTGGGTGACCGACGTGCAGAAGCAGCTCAAGCTGGCTGATTGCCGCGTGCTCGAAGCTCCTTATGGCGAACTGCCGGATCTTGCTCAGGTCGATTTTAGCCGCGACGTCGTTTTCACTTGGAATGGTACGACCTCGGGTGTGCGCGTGCCGAACGCGGACTGGATCCCGGCGGACCGCGAAGGCCTGACCATCTGCGACGCGACCTCGGCTGCCTTTGCGCAGAAGCTGGATTTTGCCAAGCTCGATGTGGTGACCTTCTCCTGGCAGAAAGCGCTGGGTGGTGAAGCTGCGCACGGCATTCTGATCCTCTCGCCCCGCGCCGTCGAACGGCTCGAAACGTTCAAGCCCGACCGGCCGCTGCCCAAGATTTTCCGCATGACAAAGGGCGGAAAGCTGATCGAAGGCATTTTTAAAGCAGAGACGATCAATACTGTCTCGATGCTCTGCATCGAAGATGCGATCGATGCCATGCAGTGGGGCCTTGAGATTGGCGGCTTGAAGGCGATGCAGGCCCGTGCCGATGCCAATTTCAAGACGCTTGCTGACTGGGTGGACAAGACCGACTGGGTTGACTTCCTCGCCAAGAATGCCGACCAGCGTTCGAACACCTCCGTGTGCCTCTCGATTGTCGATCCGGAAGTGACAGCGCTCAATGATGAAGGTCAGGCCGCTTTCGCCAAGGCGATTGTGGCGCGGCTGGACAAGCTCGGTGTGGGTTATGATTTTGGGTCTTACAAGGACGCTCCGGCTGGCCTGAGGATTTGGGCCGGCTCGACGGTCGAGGCCTCCGACCTTGCGGCGTTGACGCCTTGGCTCGACTGGGCGTTTGCCCAGGAAAAGGCCGCGCTCAAGGTTGCTGCTTAAGTTCTCAACACACCCCTACCCAACCTCACCCTCGTAGGGGGAGGGGCTGATCGAGTTGGCCGCGAAAGTTGAGCCAACTCGGAGCCATTCCTCCCCCTGCCAGGGGGAGGCTAGGTGGGGGTGATCTCACAAGAAATTCTACGGATCACTCTCAAAATGCCAAAAGTTCTCGTTTCGGATAAACTGAGCCCGACCGCCGTCCAGATTTTCAAGGACAATGGGGTCGACGTCGACTACCTGCCCGATCTCGGCAAGGACAAGGAAAAGTTCCTTGAAGCCATCGGCCAGTATGATGGTCTCGCCATCCGTTCGGCTTCGAAGGTGACCGAGAAGATCATCGCTGCCGCGACCAATCTCAAGGTCATCGGCCGCGCCGGGATCGGTGTCGATAATGTCGATATTCCGGCTGCGACCAAGAAGGGCATCATCGTGATGAATACGCCCTTCGGCAATTCGATCACGACGGCCGAGCATGCCATCGCCATGATGTTTGCGCTGGCTCGCCAGTTGCCGGAGGCCGATGCCTCCACCCGAGCCTCGAAGTGGGAAAAGAACCGCTTTATGGGTGTTGAAGTCACCAATAAGACGCTGGGCCTGATTGGGGCGGGCAATATCGGCTCGATCGTTGCCGATCGTGCCATTGGCCTGCGCATGAAGGTCATTGCTTACGATCCGTTCTTGACCCCGGAACGCGCCCAGACCATGGGTGTCGAAAAGGTCGAGCTCGATGATCTTCTCGCCCGTGCCGATTTCATTACGCTGCACACGCCGTTGATCGATGCGACGCGCAATATTTTGAATGCAGAAAACCTCGCCAAGACCAAGAAGGGCGTGCGCATCATCAACTGCGCGCGCGGCGGTCTGATCGATGAGGAGGCGCTTTATAATGCGCTGAAGTCGGGCCATGTCGCGGGCGCGGCGCTCGATGTGTTCTTGGTCGAACCGGCCGAAAACAATCCGCTCTTCGAACTGCCCAACGTCATTTGCACGCCGCATCTGGGCGCGTCGACGACCGAAGCGCAGGAGAATGTGGCGCTGCAGGTTGCAGAGCAGATTTCGGCCTATCTAATGACCGGCGAAATCACCAACGCGCTCAACTTTCCCTCGATTTCGGCGGAAGAAGCCCCGATCATCACGCCATGGGTGAAGCTTGCCGAAGCGCTCGGTTCCTTTGCCGGACAGCTTACGGAAACCGCCATCACCGGCATCAAGATCGAGTTTGAAGGCACGCCGGCAGGGCTCAATACTCGCCCCATGGTGGCCGCGGCGATCAATGGCGTGCTGAAACCGTCGCTGGGTGACATCAACATGGTTTCGGCTCCGCAGATCGCCAAGGATCGCGGCATCACTGTCGAAACCACGACCCGCGACCAGCAGGGCGCATATGAGGGCTATATCCGCCTGACGGTAACCACCGAACGCCAGACCCGCGCTGTTGCCGGCACCATTTTTGCCAATGGCAAATCGCGCGTCATTCAGGTCAAGGACATCAACATGGAAGCGGAACTGACCCCGTCCATGCTCTATGTCACCAATGAGGACAAGCCGGGCCATATCGGCCGTCTCGGCACGCTGCTCGGTACGCTTGGCATCAATATCGCCAATTTCAACCTCGGCCGTGCCGATGTCGGGGGCGATGCCATCGCGCTTGTCTCCATCGATGGTACGCTGACTGACGAGCAATTGGCCAAGATTGCGGCGCTCGAAGGCGTCAAGCAGGCCAAGGCTGTTCGCTTCTAAAACAAGTTCAATTATTGACAATTGGCCCCGTCGGCATGCTGGCGGGGCTTTCTTTTTGGGCGTGCGGCGCGCTAGTCTCCCGGCGTCCCCTGCGCCGCTGTCTGGCGCCAATCCCAAGATTTCGAGGTTCTGATGAAGACCTTCAAGGTGCCCCACACCGATCTAACCGTATCGAGCGTCGTGCTTGGTTTGATGCGTATCGCCAAGATGAGCGATGCCGAAATCCAGGCGCTGTTCGGCGCGGCGATGGATGCCGGCGTCACGGTCTATGACCATGCCGATATTTATGGTGGTGAACGCCATCGCTGCGAGGAGCGCTTCGGGGAGGCCATCACGCTCTCCTCCGTTGAGCGTGAAAAGATCCTGATCCAGAGTAAGGTCGGCATCCGCAAGGGCTATTTCGATTTCTCGTCCGAGCACATTTTGCAGACGGTCGATGAGTCCCTGGCGGCGCTCCGTACCGAATATTTAGACGTGCTGCTGCTGCATCGGCCGGACACTCTGGTTGAGCCCGAAGATGTTGCTGAGGCATTCGACAAGTTGGCGGCTTCGGGCAAGGTACGGCATTTCGGCGTTTCCAACCATACGCCTGGTCAGATCGAGGTGCTGAAAACAGCAGTGAAGCAGCCGCTGCTGTTCAATCAGGTCCAGCTTTCGATCACCCATGCCAATCTTTTCGCTCAGGGCGTTGCGGCCAATATGAATGGGCTCGATCAGTCGATCAGCCGCGACAATGGCCTGCTCGATTATTCGCGCCTCAAGGGCATGATGCTGCAGGCATGGTCGCCGTTCCAGAAGGGGTTCTTCGACGGCGTCTTTGTCGGCGATCGTGAGAATTTTGCCGAGCTCAACGATGTGCTCGATGAGCTTGCAGCCAAGTATGGCGTGACGCCCACGGGCATTGCCGTTGCCTGGATCACGCGGCACCCGGCCAATGTGCAGGTGGTGCTGGGGACGACCAAGCCGTCGCGCGTTGCGGAGTGTGCGGCTGGCTCATCGGTGCCACTAACGCGGGAAGAGTGGTATCGCCTGTTCCGCGCGGCGGGTCATACGCTGCCGTAAGGGCAACTGTGCCTAGCCTACCCATCGTCACCACCGGGATTTTTCCGGTGGTCCCAAGCCATTCGCAAGAATGGCTGGCGGAGATGAGATGGATTGCCCGGACAAGCCGGTCAATGACGGCGGCGGTGGGTGTTGCCGCTAGGCGACGCTTCTCCGTGCAGCCCATTCTGCCATCACGATGCCAATGATGATGATCGCGGCGGCGAGGAAATGATATGCCTCCAGCCGCTCGCCAAGGATGATCACCGAACCCAGCGTGCCAAACACCGGTATCAGGTTGTGGCTCGGCGCCGCGCGATTGGGACCCACCAGTTCGACGCCGCGAGCATAGGCGATCTGGCTGAACATGGATGGGAAGATCGCGACATAGGCGATCACCGCCCAGACGGTCGGGGACATCTGCGGAACGGTGGCGATCGAACCAAGTCCGCTCCCAAAAAGCGCAAGCATGATCACTGCTGCGGTTGCTGCTCCGAAGAACGAAACAGCCATGAAGCTGAAAACATGCACCTTGGGCCGAAAGCGCAGGGCGAGGGTGTAGGCGGTGTAGGCAAAACAGGCGAGGATGACGAAGCCGTCGCCGAGATTGATGTCCATGCGCAAGAGGCGTGACGGATCCCCATGGGTCGCTGTGAGGATGACGCCAAATATGGCGAGTAGCACACCGATGATCTGCAGAAGATTGGCGCGGACGCGGAAAATCAGAAAGTTTGCACCCAGAATCAGCATGGGCAGGGATGCCTGTTCGATCGCTGAGTTGACTGCCGTCGTCATGGTCAGCCCGATATAGAGCAGGGCGTTAAAGAGCGCGTAGCCCACGACGCCAAAGGCCATCAGCACTGGCCAAGAGCGTTTCACTTCATCCCAATCCGATTTCAGATAACGCCATGAAAAGGGGAGAATGAAGAGCATCGCCAGGACGCAGCGGCAGGCGAGCAGCAGAAAAGGGCTGATTTCGCCGACGACGAGCTTGGCCGCCACCACATTGCCACCCCAGAAAAGCGGCGCCAGAACCAGCAAAAGATAGGGCTGATCGAGAATTCCGGCAGTTATGCCGCGCTTTTCGTCGGTCTGCGGCTTTGTCATCGGCGTCTGGGTGATGTAAGGACAATCGGACTTATCAGTTATTCGGCTGCATTCAAACCCGACAGCGGGCGCCGCCGAAAGGACGAATGTCCGCCACTTGGGTAAGGGTGCAGCCTTTCTGGCCGGCCCGATTTCTGTCGTGCCGGGCCTTGGCACGCCTTAAGTTAAGGAAGACTGGACTATGGCGAATGTGGTTGTCGTCGGCTCTCAATGGGGTGACGAGGGCAAGGGCAAGATCGTGGATTGGCTCTCGGAGCGCGCCGACGTCGTCGTGCGCTTCCATGGTGGCCACAATGCCGGCCATACCCTTGTGATCGATGGTGTGAGCTATAAGCTCGCGCTGCTACCCTCGGGCCTTGTCCAGGGCAAACTGTCGGTCATCGGTAATGGCGTCGTCGTCGATCCCCACCATTTCGTTCAAGAAATGGCCAAGCTGCGCGGGCAGGGTGTTAAGATTACTCCTGAAATCCTACGCATCGCCGACAATGCCCCGCTGATCCTGTCGCTCCATCGCGAACTCGACGGCATTCGCGAAGATGCCAATTCCGGTCTCAAGATCGGCACGACCCGTCGCGGCATTGGCCCGGCCTACGAAGATAAAATTGGCCGTCGCGCCATCCGCCTGATCGATCTTTCCGAGCCCGATACGCTCATGCCCAAGATCGAGCGTCTCCTCAGCCACCACAATGCGCTGCGGCGAGGTATTGGTCTTCCAGAGATCGATGCCCAGACAATCTATGAAGAATTGACTTCGATTGCCGGCGAAATCCTGCCCTTTATGGACCAGGTCTGGCGCGTGCTTGACGACAAGCGCCGCGAAGGCGCCCGCATCCTCTTCGAGGGTGCTCAGGGTGCACTTCTCGACAACGATCACGGCACCTATCCCTTCGTTACCTCGTCCAACACGGTTGCCGGCCAGGCTGCCGCCGGTTCGGGCCTCGGGCCCACGGCTATCGGCTATGTTTTGGGGATCACCAAGGCCTATACGACCCGCGTCGGCGAAGGCCCATTCCCTTGCGAACTCGACGACGACATCGGCAAACATCTCGCCACCATCGGCAAGGAAGTCGGCGTCAACACCGGCCGGCCCCGCCGCTGCGGTTGGTTTGATGCGGTGCTGGTGCGCCAGACGGTCAAAACTTCGGGTATAACCGGGATCGCCCTGACCAAGCTCGACGTTCTTGATGGCCTCAAGGAGATCAAGGTTTGCGTCGGCTATGAGCTTGATGGATCACGCGTTGATTATTTGCCTGCCTCAATGGGGGCACAAGCCCGCGTTAAGCCGATCTATGAGACGCTTGAGGGCTGGTCCGAAACCACGGCTGGCGCGCGCAGCTGGGCCGAGCTGCCGGCTCAGGCCGTGAAATATGTGCGATATATCGAAGAGCTGATCGGGGCCCCGGTCGCGCTGTTGTCCACCAGTCCGGAACGTGCGGATACCATCTTGGTGGTTGACCCGTTCCAAGACTGATAAAACTTGCTAAAAGACGTCGCTGCAATTGTGAGTACCCAGTAGCCAATGGCGGACTATAAGGAGCTGTTGCGCCGAGCAATCTCGGCGCTGCCGGAGAACAATGGAGCTGCGCGCCGCGCAGTTTACGAAAAGGCACGTTCGGCCCTTGTCGGGCAGTTGCGCTCGATCCAGCCTCCTCTGCCGGCCCGCGAAATCACGCAGCACCGCCTGCAGCTCGAAGACTGCATTCGTCAGGTCGAGCAGGAAGCAAGCGAAGCCGTCATTAGCCTTGGGCGCGACGCAATGTTTGCGCCCAAACCGCCTACTACTGCCCCTACGGCGCCACAAGCGGCGGAGGCCCAAGAGGCTGAACCTGCCGTCAGCCAGCGCCCGAGCTCTCCAGAGCCGAGGCCATCGCAGGCCTTCGTCCCGCCGCAGCCTGTCGAACGTCCGGCCCCGCAGTCTGTTTTCGTTCAGCCGGAACCCGAGCCTGAACCTGAACTCGAGCCCGAATTTGTTCCGGAACCATCCCCTGAGCCGGAACCGATTATCGAGCCTGTCGCCGCGACGGCAGATGTAGACCAGCTCGACCAGAACCCAATGGATGAGACCCTCTCCATCGAGGAGATCATCAGCCAGGCAGCTGACAATAGTGGCGCGCAGGTGCAGCCTGCGGCATTGCCCTTTGAGTTGCGTCCGACCGATAGATCCGCGCCGAAGGTCGATGAGCCCGAATTCATACCGCCTCCACCGGCTACGCCAGTGCCGCTCAAGCGTCCCGATTTTACGCCGCGCCGTGATGCGGTCCCCCTTGGGACCAGCGCTGCCATTGGCTTTGCCAGCACGGCATCGGCAGTAGCCCGGGTCGAGCCCTCGCTCGGCGGCAGCGCTGCCTTGGCGCGCCAGCCGGTCGTCGAGCCAGACATCACCGTCAACACACCCGTCGAAACCGCGCTATCCAGCGTCCGTGAGGTCGAAATTGACCAGGACGAGGCTAAGGAAGCCGAAGGCGTCATCGAGCGCGCCATCGAGACGCTCGACCGAGAAGCCCGCGGCGAAGCAACGGCTGCTTTACCGGAGCGTGACCTTACGCTCGCTGCAAACAGCGATCTCGTTGACGACAACACCGATCCCAGCGCCTTCGACACGGCTGATGGCCAGCGCCGCCAGGGCGCTGGTCTCACCATTTTCCTCATCGTCTTTGCCCTGCTGTTGGTCGGCGCTGGCGGCGCCGGGTTCTGGGCCTGGCGCGAAGGTTATGTCGATCTGGACCAGATGTTCGGCCGCGCCGCTGCGCCCGTAACGCAGACGGCTGACACGCCGGTTGCGACGACGCCGACGCTCGATGCGCCCAGCGTCAATGAAACGACGACCGGTCCGGGTAATACAGCCACGACGCAGACTGCCGAGCCGACGACTGCCATCGACGGCACCGAGGATCGTCTGGAGCCGACGCCGGAAGCTGTCACGCCCAACGGCACCGAAACCACGCTGCCCTCGCTCAATAGCGGAGAAACCAAGACAGAAGAGCGTCTCTCTGGCGCCGATACCAGCATTGCTGCGAACGATCCGGCCAATAGCGTCGATCCGGCGGTCCTTGCTGGCAGCCAGTCGCTGCTGCTCGAAGCCTCGTCCGATGGTCGTACCGGCGCCGTGCCCTTCTCGGGCACGGTCGACTGGGCCAAGGGCGAAGACGAACTCGGCCAGCCAACGCTCGTTGGCAAGGCAAGCATTCCGGCGCGAGCGCTCAATGTCTCGGTGACGATTCGCAAGAACACCGATCCGAGCTTGCCGGCAAGCCATCTGATGGAAGTCAATTTCGATGTCAGCGACACCTTTGTCGGCGGCTCGATTTCGAGCCTACCGGGCGTTCTCCTCAAGAACGAAGAACTCGTCCCCGGCACGCCGCTTGTCGGCGCCTCGGCGCGCATCGTGGGCAATAGCTTCCTCTTTGCCCTCAGTTCTTCGCCCGATGACGAGACGGCCAATGTCAACCTTCTCGAAAACCGTCGCTGGCTCGATTTGGCGATCGTCTATGGCACAGGACGCAATGCCATCTTGACGCTCGAAAAGGATAGCGAGGCGGATACGCTCTTCAAGGAAGTGTTCGCCGCCTGGGCGCAGTAATCATAAGGCCGCTGGATCGAACCAGCGGCCTTTTTCTCAGGCTTCGTGAAGAGAGCCGTTCTCCAGGCGATAGCGTCGCTGCGCCAGCGCGGTAATGTCATCCTCGTGATGGCTGACGAGAATTGTGTGCCAGCCCTCGCTTTTTGTCAGTTCACCCACCAGCGCCCGAATATCCTGCCGCGTGTCATCGTCGAGCGCCGAAAATGGCTCGTCCAGGAGCAGAACCGGCCGGTCGCGCAGGAGCGTTCGCGCCAGCGCGATGCGTTGCCTTTGTCCACCCGAAAGGGTGGCCGCCGTCTGATCGGCGAGGCCCTCAAGCCCCATGCGCTTTAATACAGCATCCACCCGGTCGCGCTTCTCCGCTTTCTGGACCTGGCGCGGCAGGCCGAGGCCAACATTCTCCCGCGCCGACAGGTGCTCGAAGAGATTGTCCGATTGCAGTAGCAGTGAAATGGGTCGCGTCTCCGGCAAGAGCGGCAGAAGATTTTGGCCGTCGAGATCGAGGCTTCCGCTCATCGGTTTCAAAAAACCAGCCAGAAGATCGAACAGCGTCGACTTGCCCGAGCCGCTGGCGCCTGAGATCGCGGTTACTGCGCCGGCCTCGGCGCAAAAGCTGAAATCGTAGGTCTGCGTGTCCGCGCCGTAAGCGAAGGCGAGATTGTCAGCGCGAAGCATGGGCTAGTCTTTCGAAAAGGCGGGGCAGGCCCACAAAGGCGACGATCGTGCCGACAAGAAGAATGGCTGCAATCGCCGCCGCATCATTGTTGCGATAGGCGCCGAGCGCGCGGAACATCATCAGTGGCAGGGTCTGAAAATCCTGCGTGCCGAACAGTGCGATGACGCCGAGATCGCCGAGCGAGAAGCAGAAGGCGAGCGCGAGCATGAGGCCAATATCCTTGCCCAGCAGCGGATATTCCACCAGCCGGAACTGCTGCCAGCCGGACAGGCCCAGAGACCGGATGAGTTTTCCGCGTGACCGTGCGATCGCATCGAGAGGCGGGCCAAGTGTTGCCACCGCGAAGGGCAGGGCTAGGAGGCTGTTTGCGATGATAACGACGACGGGCGCGGCTTGCGCAGGCGCAATGCCGAGATTGCGGACGATCAGGAAAAAGCCGAGCGAGAGCACAACGGCCGGCACCGCGAGATAGGCAAAACTCGGCGTGCCGAGCAGCGTTCGCGCGGCGCGTGATCCACTGGCAGCGCGACCCAATGTCAGCGCCAGAGCCAAAACCAGCGTCAGGACAGCCGAGGCGCTGCCGATGACGAGGCTCGTGCCCAGCGCCCACCAGAAGCTGGTCTGTGCGAAGACGCGGAAGAGGCCTGAGCCGAGCCCGTCGATCAGCACGGAGATAAGCGGCAAGGCAAAGCCGATGGTGGCAAGCGCAAGGACCAATCCCTGCAGGGCGCGTGCGCCAATGCCATCGCTCCATGTAGGCGGTAGCGAACGGCCATGGACGCTGACGACGGGCGTTGTGCTTGACGCGAGGAGGATGACGAGCGCGCAGACGCCGATCTGGGTGAGGGCCAGCCGCACCGCACCGACAAGATCGAAATCGAGCCGAACGGCCGAATAAATCGCGACTTCCAGCGTCTGGTTTGCCGGTCCGCCGCCGAGCAGCAGCACGATTGGAAAGCTTGTAAAGGCGAGGAGAAAGATAATAGCGCCGAGACCGGGCAGGCTCGTGCGCATGGCGGGCCAATCGATCAGCCGAAACCGCTGCGTTGCCGAGAGCGCGAGCGATTGCCCGACCTTGAGCTTGCTTTGCGGAATGGCATCTAGCCGCGCGAGGAGAATGCGTGCGGCAAAGGCGCCATCGAGAATGACATGGGCAAGCAAAATGCCCGAAAGCCCAAAGGCCGGATTCCCGATCGAAAAACCAAACAGCTTTTCGCTCGCCTGATTGATCCAGCCATTGCGGCCCCAGATGGAAAGAAGACCAAAGGCGACGACCATGCCAGGAGTGACGATGGCGGCGGCAAAGAGTCCAACCACCAAATCGCGGCCCGGAAAGCGCAGGCGATTGAGCGCCCAGGCGAGCGCCATACCAACGGCAAGAGACAGGATGGTGGTAATGCCCGCCTGGATGGCGGTCATCCGCAGAAGGTGGGGAATGTCGACGCGCGAGGAGCCGCCGGCATCGGTGGCGGCAGAGAGAATGGCCCAAAGCACGGC
>CAJYKO010000059.1 GCA_913775215.1 uncultured Devosia sp.
GCTAGAAACATTGACGATGGCCCCTGCCCGGCGCGCCTTCATGCCAGGCGCCACGGCCTTGACGCAGAGGAAAGCGCCCTTGAGGTTGACGCTCATAAGCCGATCCCAATCGGCGATAGTCACCTGCTCGACTGGTTTGAAGAAGATAATGCCCGCGTTGTTGACGAGAACGTCCACCCGCCCAGCCTCGGCCTCGATAGCCTTGAGCGTCGGCTCAATGCTATGGGCGTCGCTAAGGTCCAGCTTGCGCGGATGTATCGCTCCAGGGAGGGTTTTCAGCTCTTCCAGCTCGTCTTCTAGCACGTCGAGGGCGTAGACCGTGGCGCCTTCCTGCCCATAAAGCTGAGCTATGGCTCGACCCAAACCGCGTGCTGCTCCGGTTACGATGGCAGTCTTGCCTTTGAGCTTTCCGTTCATGTCGCGATCCTTCCGCCATCGATCACCAGGCCAATTCCAGTGACGAAGGATGACTGTTTCGAGGCCAGGAACAGCACGGCTTCGCCAATCTCGTCTCCTGTTCCCATGCGACCGAGCGGTGTGATCGACCGCCACTTCTGTTCCAAGGCGTCGCGATCAGTGGCCTTTTCGAGGTTGCGTCTATTCATCCCGGTGTCGATGACACCCGGGTTGATGGCGTTACAGCGGATGTTGCGAGAGGCATATTCGATCGCGATCACCCGCGTCATCGACATGATGCCACCTTTGGACGCCGCATAACTGAGGTTGCCGCCGACATTGGCGAAGGCGCTCACCGACGAATTGTTGACGATGGTGCCGCCGCCATTGCGCAGCAGGGCCGGGATGGCATGCTTGCAGCCGAAAAACGTACCCTTGAGATTGATGTCGATGACACGTTCGAACAGGGCTTCGCTGACATCCTGGGAAGGGATTACCGGCTGCTCGACACCCGCATTGTTGAAGATGGTGTCAAGCTTGCCGAAGTCGGTCTCGGCCTTGGCGATTAGCGCTGCAACCTGGTCTTCCTTTGACACATCGGCGTGCTGGAAGACGAGTGAGAGTCCATCAGCGCTTGCGTCTTCCACCAAGGCCCTGCCAGCCGCATCATCCACATCGCCCACAACGACCCTGGCGCCCTCGCGCGCAAAGAGCATGGCCGTCGCCCGGCCCATCCCGCTTGCACCGCCGGTGATGATCGCCACCATACCTTCCAGTCTCAATTCTTTCCCCAAATCTGTTTGACAGAGGGTATCGCATTGTATGCTTGTTATACAAACTCTAACTCAGCCTTTTGTAGATCGGACGCCGTGTTGACCTCTTCCGTGACGCTTTCGAGCCCAGCCGACATTTATGCCCCCGCCAGCTATGAGCATGTGGCGCAGGCCGGTGACTTCGCTTATCTCGCAGGTCAGGTTGCCCGTGATCGATCTGGCGGTCTGGTTGGTGTTGGCGACGCTGCGGCGCAGGCCGCGCAAATCTACCAAAACATCGATGCGATCCTCTTGCATATCGGGGCAGACCGAAGAGATGTCGTCAAAGTCACCACCTATCTGGTCAGCGCCGCCGACGCCGGCGCGGCTTAACGGGAGCGCATGGCTTTTTTTGGCGAACATCGGCCGCCGCACACTGGTTTGATCGTCGCAGCGCTCGGCGGGCCGGACGTCAAACTGGAGGTGGAGCTCGTCGTTTATATGCCACGCCGAAGCTAAGAATTGTCCGCTGACAGACCGGTTTCTCCGTGGTCACCGCCGAGCCGATCCAAGAGTTCTTGCGTCCGCAATAGGCAGGGTCAAGTCCAAACCCGAGGGCCCGACAGGCGGCTGCCTAGCCTAATGTCAGGGCATCCTCGACCATGTCGTGTCCATAGTCTCGCCTGGCGGCCTCAAGGGTGATCTTTTCCTCGCGCAAGTCTGCCGCCAAGGCTGCAAGCAGCCGCTCGGCCGGCCGACCGAAACCACCGCCACCTAGGGTTTCCACGCGGATGACCTCTCCCGCCGCCAGTACGAGGCCCGAAGCCTTGGAATGCAGAATTTCCTGTTGCGGCGTGCCAGGGTTGCGGACGATGCGTGTCACGCTCGAAGGCTTGCCGCCCGCCACGCCAGGCGCAGGAACGATATGCGCGTCAGATCGCGCAGAGAACGTGGTATTGTCTTCGCGGATGCGGATCTGTCGTGCCATGCCCATACCGCCCCGGTGCCGTCCGGCACCTCCCGAATTGGGCACAAGGCAGTATTCTTCCAGCAGCAGCGGGTACTCAAGCTCCAGCGCCTCGGCTGGCAAATTGGTTGAATTGACGGTGTGGACGTGCACAGCGTCCATGCCGTCTCGGTCGGAAAATGCGCCGGTGCCCCCGCCCATGCTTTCAGGATAGACGTATGTTGCCTGCCGGCCAGCATGCCACCCTGAAAGGGAAACAGCGGAGGTTGAGTCATTGCACGAGGCCATTACCTGATCTTCGGGCATGGCCTGGTACAGCGCCCCGAACACGGCGCCGCAAAGGCGATTGGAGGTGACGGCGCGACCGGCCACCGCCGCGGGCGCTCTTGGATTGACGATGGTGCCATCGGGCGCCGAGATGGCAATTGGGTCGATTATGCCCTGGTTGGGCATCAGGCCCGGATCCAGCACAGCTTTGACGCAATAGTAGATCGACGCCTTAAGGGCGCTGTCCGGCAGGTTGATGGCACCCCTTGCCTGTGGGCCGGAGCCGGCAAAGTCGAACGCGAGCGTGTCGCCCGCGATGGTCGCGGTGCAGACGATCGGCACCGGTTCACCGGGAAAGCCATCGTCGTCCATGGCTCGCTCGAACCGGTAGACGCCGTCCGGAAGGGCCGCGACGCGATTGCGCAGCCGACGGCGCGTATAGGTCAGGATGTCCTCGATCGCCTCTTCGACGGCGGGCCATCC
>CAJYKO010000060.1 GCA_913775215.1 uncultured Devosia sp.
GCAATATCGCCGCCGTCGTCAATGCAACGAGCGGGCTCAATGTCGTCGCCCAGTCCTTGCCGCTCAAACCGGGCGACCAGATTCTCACCACGGACCACGAATATTCCGCGCTCGAAAAGACCTGGGCCTATGTCTGCCGAAAGACCGGCGCGGAAGTCGTCGTGGTCAAGGTGCCCATGCCCCTGGTTTCCGAACAAGCCTTCACCGACGCCATCATTGCCGGCATGACCGAGCGCACCAGGGTGCTGTTTCTCAGCCATATTACCTCGCCGACTGCTTTGGTCTTCCCGATTGAGCGTGCCATCGCCGAAGCCCGCAATCGCGGCATCTGGTCGGTTATCGACGGCGCCCATACGCCCGGCCACGTCCCGCTTTCGCTCGATGTCCTCGACGCCGATTTCTATTCCGGCAACTGTCACAAGTGGATGATGGCGCCCAAGGGCTCGGCCTTCCTCTATGTGCGTCCCGAAGTGCAGGGGCTTCTCGATCCACTTGTCATCAGCCATGGCTGGACAAAAGATTCTAAAGCGCCCGGTGCGCGTGGGGCCTTCGGCAATTCTCCATTCATCGACGGTATCGAAGTCCAGGGCACGCGCGATCCCTCCGCTTGGTTGACGGTTCCCGCAGCCATCGGGTATCGCCACGAAAATGACTGGACCTCGGTTCAGGACCACTGCCGTGAATTGGCGCAGGATACCGCGCGCCGCCTCGGTGAACTGACCGGCCTTGCGCCTCTCAGCAGCCCAGAATTTTCTGCGCCGCAAATGGTCGCCATGCCTATTCCGGATTGTGACACAGCCGAAATCCACAAGCTGCTCTTTGATCGCTACCGTATCGAGATCCCGGTCTTTAAGTGGCAAGACCGCTGCATCGCCCGCCTTTCGGTCCAGGGCTACAATTCCCGCCCGCAGATGGACCTTCTGCTCGATGCCCTCTCCGAGTTGCTCCACCTAGGAATTTAGAACAGGCTCTGTTGTGCCTTTGGTTTGGGCGCTCGGGGCTCGATCTCGCCGCGGCGCTCGAGTTCCTGCTCGGCGCTGTAGCGCGTGTCGATATCGCGATCTCGCGCCAGATCGTCCAGCGAACTCAGTGAAATCTGACTCCAGCTCTTGCCACGATCTGGGCCCGAGCGGACGCGCGGCAGCAGGCCGGGCAATTTGCTCCATTCAATCAGCTGCTCGGGCGAGGTTTCGTTGAGCATGTCCCGAAGATGATGCGCCGTGACATAGGCGTCCGGCATGGCACGATGCGCCGGCAGACCGATTTCATGCACCAGCCCATTGGGCATGCGTTGATAGCGCAGCAGCTGGTTGGAAAAGCCGGAAAGATGCGGCCAGACGCGAAGTGCGCTTTTCCATGTGCAGATCCAGGCGGCGCCGCCCGTTAGCCGGGGCGTACAATAGCGCTGCTCGAACGCCGCGCGATGCGCAGCCAGAGCGATGACGCCATCCTCCGGTTGCAGGACGGTCGGCGCAATGTCGCGCCAGAAGGGTGCATCGGCAACCAAGACATCGAGGATATGATGGATGGCCATCGTCTCCGGCGTGATCGGTCGTCCCGGGTTCACGAAAAGCGCGCCGCGCTCCTCATTGACCTGCCATGGCCCGCCATCGATCGACACAACATCCTGCCAGCCAATTTCGCAGACATCGGTTGCGGCATCGCCCGATGTCTCAAGATCGATGACGCGGATACGTTTTGTCGGCATGGCTACGTCCTGCTGCATGAAAATGGCAACGAGCCACGCGACACTAGGATGCACGGGTAAGAAGGACTCTCAAGACTGCGAAGAAAGAGGTTACGACTGCGAGGCAATAATCCTGCGCCTAATCGTGTCTTCCCTCAGCGCATTCTTTCGCCTTTTGAGGAACTTAGCGCTTGCAGGTGCCTTCTCGATTACCCGGTATTAACCATTGCATTTTACGGTCCGGCTCAGGACGCGGAAGGGGACGCCGCCGGCCGCAGCGCGTGAATGCGCCGGCACCAGGGCCAGTTATCCTTCCCATAGGGGTATTCGGCTGCGCCATCGGCGTGGGTATTTTCGGCTTACAGCATGATCAAATTGCATTCGATGCGCAGTCGCTTGATGGCTCTGACGTGCATTGGCTTCGCCGTGGGGCTCATCGGGGTTACCCTAGCCGGCTCAAGCCTGATGTGGCACTCGAGCAAATCCGATGCCGAAGCTGCGGCGCGCGGCCTCCTGCGCGAATATGGCAATTCCATCGCTCGCGACATTTCCGGCGCTGTTGCCATCGCTCGCAACACGGCAACTGTGGCCAAGACGCTGGCTCAGTCTCCGATTGTCGATCGGGATCAATTGGGGCGCCTCGTGATCGCCACCGTTGCCGACAATCCTTCCCTTCTGGGTGTTACTCTGGTTTTCGAACCAGACGCGCTTGACGGCATGGACAAGCTTTTTGTCGACACACCCTATTCCGACATGGTTGGCGGGCGCTTTGCGACTTACGCCTATCGTGACGACAAAAAAGACATTGCCATCGAAAAACTCGACATGACCGATGCCGCTGCCGATGTCTGGTACGGCACACCCACGCGCGCTGGCCGTCCCGTCATCACGCCGGCCTATGTCGATCTCATCGAAAACGAGCCGACCCTGATCACCACGATCGCGGCCCCGATCTTGGCCGGAGACAAGGTTATCGGTGCAACAGGCGTCGACATTCCCCTTGCCGAAATCTCCCACCTGATCGGTGCTTTAAAACCCTTTGAAAGCGGTACTGCGTCCCTGATTGATGCGAGTGGGCAATGGCTTGCTGCTTCTGAACCCAGCCTGCTTGGTCAGAAGGCCAGCGATCCCACAATCGCCGGACTGGTCGAAACCGCCCTCAACTCCGGCTTGGCCGAAGAATGGGACGGTGCCACATACCGCGCTGCGATACCGATCAGTTTTGCCGGCGTCGAAGAGCGCTGGCTGCTGACCATTGCCGTGCCGCAGGATGCCATGGTTGCCGGTGCACTGACAGCGCGCAATATCATGATCGCGGTTTCGGTTGTGGCCCTGCTTGCGGCCCTTGTTGGTGCTGCCTGGCTGGCCTCCTTCTTTGCCAAGCCCATTACGGCCATATCCGGAATCATGCGCCGCATTGCCAATCGCGAACTCGACGCCAAGGTGCCCTTTATCGGTCGCAAGGACGAAATTGGCGGCATGGCCGAGGCCGTCGACATCTTTCGGCAGAACGCCTTGCGCATGGACAAGCTGACCGAGGAGGAAGCAGCCTCGCAGGCGCGTGCCCTTCGCCGTGCCGAAGTGATGCAGTCTTTCCAGACCGAATTCGACAGCGTCGTCGATGCCGGGCTTCGCGGTGACTTTTCTGCGCGCGTAAAGTCGCGCTTTGGCGACGAAGACATTGCCCGCCTGGCCGCCAATATCAACGCCTTGATGGATTCCATCGGCCAGGGCCTCGCCGAAGCCGGCGAAGTGCTCTCAGCCATGGCGAACACCAATCTGACGCGTCGCATGGAGGGTCAATATCAGGGGGCCTTCGCCCAATTGCGCGATGACACCAATGCGGTGGCAGATTCACTTGTCTCCATCGTGCGTCGCATACGGTCCACATCAGGCGAATTGCGCGTTGCGACGGGAGAAATCCTGTCCGGCGCCAATGATCTGTCCGAGCGCACCACCCGTCAGGCTGCAACGGTTGAGGAAACATCCGCCGCCATGGAGCAACTGGCCAATACCGTGAGCGAGAACTCTCGGCGTGCGGAAGCTGCAAGACTTGATGCACACAAGGCTTCGGCTGTTGCCGACGAAAGCGAAGCCGTCATGCAACGCGCCAATGCAGCCATGGCAGACATCGCCGCCTCTTCGCACAAGATCACCGACATTGTCGGGCTGATCGACGATATCGCGTTCCAGACAAATCTGCTGGCGCTCAACGCCTCGGTGGAAGCCGCCCGCGCCGGGGACGTCGGCAAGGGCTTTGCGGTTGTTGCCGTAGAAGTGCGGCGTCTCGCGCAATCGGCTGCCCGTGCTGCCGAGGATATCAAGCAGTTGGTCCAAAAGAGCGGCGACGAGGTCGAGGCTGGCGCCAATCTTGTGTCCCAGGCTGCAGACAAGCTGCTCGCCATCCGCACCTTTGTCCGCAACAATGCCAAGCAGATCGAGGGGATTTCGTCTGCGAGCCAGCTACAGGCGACAGCCATTGCCGAAGTCGGCGTCGCCGTTCGCCAGATGGACGAAATGACCCAGCACAATGCCGCGCTCGTCGAAGAAACCAATGCCGCCATCGAGCAGACCGAAAGCCAGGCCGGTGAACTCGAAAGACTGATCTCTGCTTTCCGGATCAACGAGGCACAGCGCCATCGCAACCAGCTCCGGGTGGTTGGATGAGGGTGGATTATTAAACTCGGTGCTGGCAGCGCCTTGATACGACCATGTACTATCCGATTGCAGAGAAGGTCGCTTCCAGGCTTGTTGCCGACCGTTTGGCCAAGGTGCAGGCGTGCCGCTCGGACGTGCCCTTGATGACGGATGTAGGCATAGACTTGTCCTGACGCTCCGGACATTCAAATTTCGCGATCAAGGGCATGACGGCATGTTGCGCGCTCTCTGGGCCAAAAAAACGGTCAGCGACAAGGGTATTTGAGTTAATCTCAAGGGGTTGAAACAGCACGCACTTCGGCTAGCCTATTCTCGGCATAATCATCCTTCCAGCAGACAGCGGCCTCCCACGCCGCAGAGGCTTGCGCTGCTGCGTCACCCTCGGCACCCTCCAGAGCGCCCCCATTGAATGGCAGCACGAGGTCAAGGAGCGGCACATCGACATGGGCTTCGTCCCAATCGACAAGGCCGACCCGATCGCCTGTCATCAGGATATTAGCGGGATTGTTGGGATTGCCATGGACGACGCACATGTTGCGGCCTGCAAGACGCGCCCAGGCCGCGCGACAGCGCTCAACGGCCTCGGTCGGCATGGCAGTGAGATCGATGCGGGTGCCGTGGTCAGTTCTCAAGAGATCAAGCGACGCCTTCCAGCCGGGGCGCTGGGGCCAATTCGCTGTCAGTCGATGCAGTTCGCGCAGCGTCTCGGCCACCCGCCGCCAATCACTGGCATCTTTAGGCGAGCTGCCCTCGATAAAGCTCATGACCATCAGCCCATGGGCAAATGATCTGCCATCTCTTGTCGGGATCGGCACCGGCACGGTCAGGCCTGCGCGATCAAGGTGCTCCATCAGCGACACTTCCCAGCCGAGATCGTCATCGCTCCGTTTGCCCAAGCGCGCGACCGCGACCTTGCCGCCGATGTCGACGCTCCACACATCGTTGGACGAGCCGCCGGTCAGCGGTTTGATCCGCGTCGCGTCCCAAAGTGTCAGCGCGTCCCAACTCATTCGGGGTTCCGGTCCTTAGCCCTTGTTGGCAATGAGAATGCCACAGGATTGGAGGGCCGGGAATAAGTCGGGAGGCGGCGCGGAAAATGCCATGCGCCGGGGCGGGGATATATCGTTACGGTTTGGGATCTTTCCGCGGGACGTCCTTGAGCTGATCGATGAGGAATGCGTGGGTTGCCGCATTGGCGACGATCAGCGTGCCGGTTTTTTCAAAGACTTCGGGGCCGCGGCCCCACCAATCGGTGACGATGCCGCCAGCTTCCTCGACGAGCAAAATGCCGGCGGCCGTATCGACAAAGCCGGTTTCCTCAAAATAGCCGGTGAGGCGCCCGCAGGCGACATAGGCGCAGGAATTGGCGGCGCTGCCGACAATGCGGACGGCGCCGGTCGGGGCGCGGATGGCATCGAGCCGGCTATAAGCGCCGGGATAGAGCTGCAGGTTCGGCGTCGGCAGGCCCGTACCGATGCACATCATGGCCACATCGGTCGAGCGGCTGACATGGAGGCGCTCATCATTGAGAAAAGCCCCACCGCCCTTGAGCGCGGTGAACATCTCGTCGGAGACGGGATTGTAGATGAGGCCGCACATGGTTTCGTTGCCGCGGCGGAGGGCAATGGTGATCGTATAGTGTTGACCGTTTAGGAAGTTGGTCGTCCCATCGATGGGATCGACGAGCCAGCGATGGGTATCGTCATCGCGCTCGGCCGGCGCGAATTCTTCGCCGGTGAGGCCCCAGGGATAAGCGGACAGCAGGCGGTCGCGGATCAGGGTTTCGGAATCGCGGTCAGCGTCGGAGACGAAGTCGCCCGGCCCCTTGACCCCGATCTCGAGATCGCGAAAGCGCTTGAAATGTTCAAGCGTCAGCGCTCCGGCCTCGCGGGCGGTGCCGACCATGTCGGCGAGAATTTTTGTGTAGTCATGGCTCATGAGGCAAAGGCTCTGGCGAGCCCCTCCGGATCGTCCGTCGTGATCTGATCAACCTTGAGCGCAAGAAGGCGCTCGATCAGCGGAATGGTGGTGGAATCCACTTGGCGGATGGTCCAGGCATCGATGCGCTTTCCGGTCGCGTGGAGGGGCGCAACGATGTCGAGGCCGGACTTATCCGCGGCGAGGACAATGTCATAGGCAAGGTAGATCATGTCCGCGTTTGGCGCGGTCGTCAGGGCCTCGGAAATGAAGGTTTGGTAGTCGCCGGTCGCCTGCAGCTTGGCGAGAGATTCACCGTAACAGGGGTCGTAACCGCTGCGTAGTTTCGGGGCCGAATTCGTTAGCATTCCGATAGCATCGAAGTCGCCGCCCGAGAGAATAAGGTAATCGGCGACAGGCGCGACACTCGCGCCGAAATTGGCGACCACCTCGGGCGTG
>CAJYKO010000061.1 GCA_913775215.1 uncultured Devosia sp.
GGCCGAGATCAACGCCGCCGTTATCCTTATTGGCCACGATATGGGGCTGATGGCGCAGGCAGTGGATCAGGTGGCCGTCATGTATGCCGGAAGGCTCGTTGAGATGTCGAGCGTGCGGGAGATGTTCACCGATCCCAAGCATCCCTATTCCCAAGCGCTAATTTCTTCGCTTCCCAACCTGGATACCAAGGGCGTGTTCCGTGGCATTCCGGGTCTCGCGCCGTCACTGCTGCGCCTGCCGAGCGGCTGTGCCTTCCATCCGCGCTGCCCACATGGACATGAAGAACTGCAGCGCTCGGTCCGGCCAGAGCCGGTCACTTTGCCTGGTGGCCGCATGGTCGCCTGCCATCTCTATCGCGAGGACGGTCAACGCCATGAGTGAAAACCTGCTCGAAATCCGCCAGGTCTCAAAGGTCTATCAGCGCGGTCTCCTTAGTTCCAAAGCGACCGTTGCGCTAAAAGAGTTTTCTCTGACGCTCAAGGAGGACGAACCAACCATCCTGACGGTGGCCGGTGAGTCCGGATCAGGCAAAACGACGCTCGCCATGCTGCTGCTGGGTTTCATTACCGCGACGACAGGCGAAATTCTTTATCGGGGCAAGAATATCGCCGGCCTCGTCGGTAAGGAGCGCATGGCCTATCGGCGTGAGGTGCAGGCGGTGTTTCAGGATCCCTTTGCGGTGTTCAATCCGTTCTACACCGTCGACCATCTCCTGACGGTGCCGATCCGTCAGTTCAAGCTCGCCAAATCTAAAGCCGATGGTCTGAGGCGGATGGAAGAAGCGCTGACTGCGGTGGGGCTTCGCCCCGAAGACGTGCTCGGTCGCTTCCCCCATCAGCTTTCAGGCGGACAGCGCCAGCGCATCAATGTCGCCCGCGCGCTGCTGCTGAAGCCACGCCTCTTGATCGCGGACGAACCCGTCTCGATGGTCGATGCTTCGCTCCGCGCCAATATCCTGGAATCGCTGCGCAATCTTCATCGCGATCATGGCGTCTCGATCATCTACATTACCCACGACCTGACGACGGCCTATCATGTCGCCGACGATATCGTCGTGCTCTACAAGGGCGATGTGGTGGAGAAGGGCGATGTCGAAAGCGTCATCCGCAACCCGCAGCACAGTTACACACGCCTTCTCGTCGATTCGATCCCCTGGCCCGACCTCAACAAGAAGTGGGGCGAGCCCCTCAAGCCGCGCGAGACGGCCTAGCCCGCGTTTCATCCCTCATTCGAAGTTTTGCCGATGCTTAAAATCGCTGAATTCATCAGCCCAACGCCCTCGCCCGTTTGGAAGCTTGCGCTGCAGGCCGGGGTCAATCTTGCCGTGGGCGGCTTGCCCTTTAACAGCCTCAAACCCGGCGAACGCCTGGGCGATCTGGCCCCTTTGACGCGCATGAAGCAGACCTACGAGGACGCGGGCTTCGAGCTTCGCGTCATCGAAGCGCGCCCGCCACTCAATAAGGCCAAGCGTGGATTGGATGGGCGCGACGAGGAGATCGATGTCGTCTGCACCTTGCTCGAAAGCATGGGCAAGCTCGGCATTCCGGTGTGGTGCTACGAGTGGATGACCGATTTCAACTGGGTGCGCACCAATATGGCAAAGCCATCGCGGGGCGGCTCCGTGGTGACCAGTTTCAATGCCTCCGATGTGCCGGAGGATATCACCAGTAATCCACCGATTAGCGAGGAAGAGCTCTGGACCAACCTCGAATATTTTCTCAAGCGCGTCCTCCCCGTCGCTGAGCGGGCTGGTGTCAAACTCTCCATGCATCCCGACGATCCGCCGATCACCCCCATTCGCGGCGTAAGCCGCATCATGCGCACGGTCGACAATTACCAGCGGCTCCTCGAGCTGGTGCCAAGCCGGATGAACACCATCACGCTTTGCCAAGGTAATTTTACCCTCATGACCGACGACCTGCCTTCGGTCATCCGAAAATTCGGAAAGACGATTTCTTTCGTCCATTTCCGCGACGTCAAAGGCGTGCCGACCCAGTTCGAGGAAACCTGGCACGATGCGGGCAAGACCGACATGCTCGCCTGCATGAAGGCCTATAGGGACATCGGTTTCGACGGCGTTTTGCGGCCGGACCACGTGCCAACGGTTGAAGGCGATAGCAACGATAATGCCGGCTACTCCGCCTTCGGACGTCTTTACGCCATCGGTTACATTCGCGGCCTCCATGAGGCTGTCTATGCAGAAAGCCAGCCATCATGAAGATCGCTATCACCGGCGCCAGCGGTGGCATAGGCCGTGCCATCGTAGCGCTTGCCGAACAGCGCGGGCACAGCGTCGTCGGCATCGACCGTGTTGAGCACCCGAATGTTGCGGCCAATGCTCAACGTCGGTTCGTCCTCGCCGACATGGGCGATTTTGAAACGCTGCTCCAAGCCTTTGCAGGCTGCGATGCCGTCATCCACATGGCCGCCATCCCTTCGCCCGGCCGCCATCCCGATCATATCGTCCACAACAACAATGTCGTCGGCAGCTACAATGTCCTCCAGGCCGCCGCGGACAACGGCATCCTGCGGGTCTGCCAGGCATCGAGCGTCAATGCCATCGGCCACGCTTTCAGCAAAGCGCCGCACTACGATTATTTCCCGATCGACGAAGATCATCCCAATTATAGCGAGGATCCCTACAGCCTCTCGAAATGGATCTGCGAGCAGCAGGCCGACGCCTTCGCGCGCCGCTATCCCGGCATGACCATTGCCAGTCTGCGCTTTCATTTCGTCTGCGATGACCGCTCGGTGGCCAAGGGCTACTATGAGCCTTTCCCGGAAAGGGCCCGGCACCTCTGGGCCTATACACGCCGGGACGCCGCCGCGGACGCATGTCTGCTCGCGATTGAAGCAAACTTCGAGGGTCACGAAGTCTTCTACATCGTCGCACCCGATACGATCTCGGAGACGCCAAGCCGCGCATTGGCCGCAGAGTTTTTGCCCGATGTCGCAATCAAGGGCGCATGGGACGGTCGGCAGAGCTTTTTCAATTCCTCCAAGGCCGAGCGGATACTCGGATGGCACCACGGCTAATTCGAAACTTGATGATCTGACGCTCGAAATGGCCCAGCCTTACGCCGGGCCATAAGCGCGCTAGATGATGCCCTGCACGGCCTGTAGCCGCGCATAGACACCGTCCAATGCCATCAGTTCGTCATGCGTGCCATCTTCTGCAACGCCGTTTTCGGTCATGACCAGGATGCGGTCCGCATGACGTACGGTTGAGAGGCGGTGAGCTATGACCAGCATCGTGCGTCCTTTGGCGAGATCGAATAGGGCCCGCTGCACAGCGCGCTCGCTCTCATTGTCCAAAGCGGACGTTGCCTCGTCAAAGAGCAGCACAGGCGGGTTTTTGAGAAAGGCGCGAGCAATAGTGAGCCTCTGCTTCTGCCCACCTGAAAGTTTGACACCGCGCTGACCGATATCGGTGTCGTAGCCCTGCGGCAGCGCCATGATGAAGTCATGGGCATTGGCTGCCTTGGCCGCAGCCACTATCTCATCGCCTGTTGCTCCTGGACGACCGTAAAGAAGGTTGTCCCAGACCGTGCCGCTGAACAGATAGACGTCCTGCTGCACGAGCCCGACACTGCGCCGCAAGTGGTCCAGCCTGAGATCGCGAACGTCTCTACCATCGAGCAATACACGACCTGAAGTCACGTCATAAAAGCGAGGGATGAGGTTACAGATCGTAGTTTTGCCTACGCCGGATGGCCCAACCAGTGCAACGAACTGCCCCGGCTCTACCGTCAGGGAGAAGCCACTAAAGACGGTCTGCCCTTCCTCATAAGCAAAGCCGACATTTTCGAATTCGATCCGTCCTGCGACATTTCCGATGGTCGCGGCATTTGGCCGATCCGCGATTGCCGGCTCTTCTTCCAGCAATTCCATGGCGCGGTTGAAGCCGGTATAGCCCTCCTGCCAAAGGCGAATGAAATTATCCATGCGTCGTAGCGGATCGGTCAGCACACCGAGCGTCATCAACAGCACCAGAAGGTCGCCAGTCTCGAGATGGCCAGAGACGATGCGTAGCGCGCCCAGCACGATGACGACGACGCTGACAAGCTGGTTAAAACCCTCCATGCCCGACCAAAGCATGGCCTCGCTGCGATAGCCGTCTCGACGGCTGTCCAGGAACGACTGGTTCTCGATCTCGAAGCGACGCAGTTCTTCCGGCTCATTGGCGAACGACTGCACAACGCGAATGCCACCGAGAGCATCCTCGACGCGCTCGTTGACGCTGGCGATCCGCTCTTTGCTCGATTGCAGTGCCACTTTCATCCGAGCGTTGAAGTAGAGTGCATAGACCACCGCAACGGGCACCGTGGCCGCGACCACGCCGGCGATCAGCGGATCGATGGAGATCAAGACCACCATGGCGCCGATGAATTTAAGGAGGCCAATGGCCGCGTCTTCCGGCCCATGGTGGAACAGTTCACCGAGCCAGAGTGAGTCATTGGTGATCCGACTCATCAATTGGCCCGTGCGCCGCCGGTCGTAAAAACTGAAAGACAGTCTTTGGCAGTGTTCGAACAGATCGTGGCGCACTTGCGCTTCGATCCGGGCGCCCATCACATGGCCTTTATAGTCGACGAAATAGACAGCAAGGGTCTGGACCACAAAGGCCAGCAGCATCACCCCACCGAGCGTGAGCAGTTGCGACACGGCGTCTGGCGCGGAGAGCAGCTCGGGCAGGCGCGAGACGATGACGCTCGTCGTCACCGGCAATGCAATGGCGGCCGCAGCAACCAGTACGGCAGCACCGAGTACCGCCGCAAAGAGCGACAGATGCGGTTGGTAATAAGTCACAAAGCGACGGAAGCGGGTCGGCGGCCGTGCCGCTGCGGACGCAGAATAGGGCTTGCGGCTAGTGTTTCCCGGCGCGCGCTTGGCCCGTTTGGAAGATAGAGACAACATAAACGATCATGTCCTGTTGCAGACGAGGTGCGACTTTCTTGGACATGACGGTTTTCATTCTGATCTCCCTCGATTTCGAGGCCAAAGGTAACGCCAGTGGCTTCGCCGAAGCAAGCCGGTGGCGTTCGCTCAAAGACTTGAGTGGCATTTCTGCAACGATTGTGCTGGCCAAAGCGCAAGGAAAAGGCTGCACAAGGTCGAGCTTCGAAAAGCCCATCGGCTTCGTCTGGAATGAGGCCGATGGGCTTGTATGACTAGAGCCAGCCCTTGCGCTTGAAATAAAGGAACGGCACGAGCGCCGACAGCGCCATAAGTCCGATCGCCCAGGGATAGCCGAAGGTCCAGCTCAGCTCAGGCATAATGGCGAAATTCATGCCGTAGACCGAGGCGACCAGGGTAGGGGGCAGGAAGACCACCGCGGCCACAGAGAAAATCTTGATGATCTGGTTCTGCTCGAGGTTAATCGCCCCCAGTGTCGCATCGAGGAGGAAGCCGAGGCGAGCGGATAACGCGCGCGCGTGCTCTCCGAGCGAAAGCGCATCGCGCTGGATCAGTCGCACCAGATGCCGGCTCTCTCTGTCGTCATTCGTCTCGTCCGCCGCAGCATAGTAAGCGGTCAGTCGCGCAACGCTGACCAGGCTTTCCTGCACCATGGTCAGGAGCTCCGCCTTGTGTCCAATGAGCGAGATGACGTTTTCGAGATCGTGCGTCTTCACATTCGCCTTGGTCTTGGCCTGGGCGGTCTTGAAGATGCTGCGCGACAGCCCATCGGTCTCGTTGCCGATCCGCTCAAGTGCGTCAGCGGTTCGATCGATCATCGCCTCGATCAGGCCCAACATGATTTCTTCGCCGGACCGATGCGGTGCGCCCTTTGGACGTTGCGCGCGGTTCATATAGGCAAGGAACGGCTTGGGTTCAGCGTAGCGCACCGTTACCAGCGTCTGGTCCTTGAGGATGAAGGTGATCGGCGTCTTGATCGGCTCGTCGGTGTCGAGCTTGGCGAGCGCCGTGAGGGTCATGAAGAGCGCGCCATTTTCGGCGTAAAGCCTGGCGGAGAGCTCGATCTCTTCCATTTCGGCGCGGCTCGGCACTTCCACGTCGAGCATTTTTTCGACCTGCTTGACCTCGTCTTCTGACGGCGAAATCAGGTCGAGCCAGATCGGCAGGTTGGTGCTCTTGTCCATTTCGAATGGCACAAGTTTGTCGTCGGTACGCGTATAAATGCGCAGCATGGCAGTTCCTCAATGCAGGCTCACAGGCCCGCGGGAACTGACCTCGTCAGATCCTTCAGGCCCTCAGGCAGTGTCGAATTCGACTTCGACTGTCGGGGTTCATGATCTTTCTCTTTCAAAGAAGACGCCGAGCGTCTCAAAACCTCAAATGCGCTTTTGTCGTCCGTCTGTCAACGCAGGCTCTTAAGTCACCTATGTCGTTGTCGCCGTCGCTTTGGTCGATGCTGCCATCGCTCGCACCAGTTCTTCCTGCGAATAGGGTTTGATCAAAACCTGCGCATCGGGTTGATCCTTGATCGAAGAGGTGTCGCCCGTTGCAAAGACCAGCATGAGGTTCGGCCGTTTCGCCTGGGCTTGCCGCGCGAGTTCGACACCGGAAATACCAGGCAGGTTGATGTCGGTAACAAGGATATCGACCGGGGCTGTATCGAGTGCTGCCACAGCCTCCTCGGCGCTTCCCGCTGCTACGACGAGATAGCCCGCTTCTTCGAGAAGATCGGCAGTCGAGAAGCGGATCAGCGCATCGTCTTCGACCAGGAGCACCGTGCGCTTTGTCGTTACCACCGACGACCCGCCTTCGGTGGGAATGGGGTTTTCAGCCTTCAGTTCGGCCAGCGACTTGCCCTTTTCGCCCTTGCCCAGAACTTGGCGGAATTTCCATGCCAGCGCTTCGCGTGTGTACGGCTTTGAAAGCAGATCCACGCCAGCGTCGAGACGTCCACCATGAACGATCGAATTCTCGGTATAACCCGAGGTGAAAAGCACCGCTAAATCTGGTAAGCGTTCGCGTGCCTTGCGGGCCAGTTCCGGGCTTTTGAGCGTGCCGGGCATGACCACGTCGGTGAAGAGAATATCGATCGGGATGCCGCTCTCGATAACGCTGAGGGCGCTGCTCGCGTCTACAGCTTTCAAGACTCGATAGCCGAGATCGGTCAGCATTTCGACGACAGTGGCGCGCACTTCGTCGTCGTCCTCAACCACCAGTACTGTCTCAGTGCCACCTACAATGGGGCCGGCGCTCGCGACCACTTCAACGTCTTCGCTTTCAAGCGCACGGGGCAGATAGAGCTTGATGGTCGTGCCATGGCCGACTTCGGAATAAATCTTGACGTGCCCGCCCGATTGCTTGGTGAAGCCATAGACCATGGAGAGACCAAGCCCCGAGCCCTTGCCTTCACCCTTGGTAGAAAAGAATGGCTCGAAGACCTTATCGATGATTTCAGGCGCCATGCCGGTGCCAGTATCGCTAACAGCCAGCATGACATATTGGCCAGGTGTTACTTCGTCATGCGAGCGTGCGTAATCGTCATCAAGATGAGCATTTCCCAGTTCGATTGTCAGCTTTCCCTGACCGTCCATGGCGTCACGCGCATTGATTGCAAGGTTGAGTAGCGCATTTTCGACCTGGACCGGGTCGATGAAGGTATTCCAGAGGCCCCCGCCGACGACGGTCTCGACCTCGATGGTCTCCCCTATGGAGCGGCGCAGCATGTCGTCCATGTCGCGCACCAGGCGGCTGATATTGGTGACTTTCGGTTCGAGCGCCTGGCGGCGACCAAAGGCGAGGAGCTGCGAGGCAAGCTTGGAGCCGCGCGAAACGCCGGCCATGGCATTGGCCACGCGGCGCTCGGCTTGCTCATTGCCGGCAATATCCTTGGCAAGCAGTTGCAGGTTACCTGAGACCACCTGCAGAAGATTGTTGAAATCATGCGCGACGCCGCCGGTCAGCTTGCCGACGGTTTCCATTTTCTGTGCCTGCGCCAATTTGGCTTCCGCCTGACGTCGCTCGTCGATCTCGGCAATGACGCGCGCTTCGAGATCCTCGTTGAGCTGGCGCAGGGCATTCTCTGCCGCGCGACGATGCGTGATGTCGGTATGAACGCCAACCCACTCGATGATCTCGCCTTCAGAGCTGAGGATCGGCACGGCACGAATGGCGAAGGTGCGCCACGCGCCGCCCTTTTCCCTTACCCTGTGCTCGTGGATATACATGGCTTTGGCTGCCACCGCCTCGTTCCAGCTACGGACGGAGGATTCCTGATCGTCGGGATGTACTGCCCTGGACCAGCCGAAACCCTGATATTCCTCAAAGCTCTGGCCGGTCAGTTTGGCCCAGCCCGGCTGTTCGCCGATCATGCGGCCTTCGGCGCTATTCGTCCAAAGCACGCCATGGACCGCATCCATGGCGGCACGGAATCGACCGACACTGGCTGCAAGACTGAGTTGCAGTGCCGTCTGTTCGGTTTGATCGATGACAGTACACATGACGCCGTGCACCGTGCCGAGATCGTCATAGACTGGCGTGTAATGGAGATCGAACGTATAGGTTTTCGCACCACCGGCATTATTGAGAACCATGGGCACGGCAAGCTGGGAAATCCGCTCGCCAGTCCGCGTGCGCTCGATAATGCCGCGATTGAACTCCCAGACTTCCGGCAGCATGGTCGCAACGGGTTGTCCAAGCGCAACCGGATGACGCTGGTCTATTATCGGCGCATAAGCGTCGTTGTAGAACATCACATGGTCTGGTCCCCACATCAGAACCTTCGCCACTGGCGAATTGACGATGTTAACGACTGTCGCGCGTAGCGCATGCGGCCATGTTTCTGTCGGGCCGAGAGGTGAAGACGCCCAATCGATCTGGCGGATCAAAGCACCGCAGGCACCACCATCAACTGGCCAGGACTGCTGCGGGACCGGCGCCGCCGCAACCCGCAACCGCCGCAGGGCCGAAGCGATCAGTTCCGCCTCCGACCTGAAACGACCTGTCGCCAATTGGCTGGCGATGAAGTCTTCGAGATCGGCCGGCAGGTCGAGTGTGCGGATTTGTGCTGTGTCCATGGTCCTACATACGTCCTGCCTTGGAGAAAAGGCGATAGAAATTATCGGTACTGGCGCGTGCAAGGGCGTCAACGTTAATGCTGCGCAGGTCGGCTAGGAGAGAAGCGGTGTGAACAAGATTAGCCGGCTCGTTGCGGTCACCCGTGAGTGGCGCTGGCACCATGGATGGCGAGTCGGTCTCTAGAAGAATTCTATCGAGCGGCACAATCTGCGCAGCGTGACGGATATGGTCGTTGTCTGCATAGGTCAGCAGGCCGCCAAAGCCGAAGTAACCGCCGAGATCTATAGTCGTTTCAAGAAGCCGAGGGCCGCCAGAAAAGGCATGCACCACGAAGTTGAATTTCTGCTTGGCCATAGCTGAGCGCAGCATTTCAGACATGGTCTCGTCTTCGCGCACTGAATGGATGACCAGTGGCAGTCCGGTCTTTTGTGCCGCCGTGATATGGGCTGCAAAGACCTGCTGCTGCGTCTCCCAATCCGCATTGCCATAAAGCCGATCCAGCCCAGCTTCGCCAATGCCGACCACCTTGGGATGGCTGGTGAAAGATATAATCTCCTCAGCCGTTACATCCGCTTCGTCATCGGCCAGATGGGGCAGGGTGCCCACCGTGCAGAATATATTCGGATAGCGTTCGGCAATTGCGATAACCCGCCCAGAGTCTCTGACGCGAATCCCAATGTTGACGAAGGCGTCGATCCCGAGGCCCGCGGCCTTTGCCAGTACCGCATCCCGGTCGTGTGCAAACTCGTCGAAATCAAGATGCAGGTGGCTATCGACAAACATGAGCAACTCGGTCGTGCGGGGCGGCAATAGCTAGCATGACCAAATCATGGCGCAAATACCGGCGGCGGCGCTTTTGTCTCAGAGCTTTCAGCCTGTTCGGCCTCAAGACTAACGACCTGATCCCCTTGCCGGATGATGCTGCGCCGGTGGGTGATGGCAAGGATCGTCACGTCCTTGAGTTGGCGCAGTTCATCCATGATCTGGCTTTCGGTCGTTTCGTCGAGCGCTGAACTTGCTTCGTCGAGAAACAGAACCTTGGGGTCGCCATAAAGTGCCCTCGCGATTGAAACGCGCTGTCGCTCGCCGCCTGAAAGCTTGAGCCCGCGCTCGCCCACGGTCGTCTCAAAGCCGTCATCTAGCTTTTCGATGAAGTCGAGGATCGAGGCCCGCGCCGCGGCCCGCCGCATGCGCTCGGGATCAAAGGCACGTCCGAGGAC
>CAJYKO010000062.1 GCA_913775215.1 uncultured Devosia sp.
CGTCTTGGCCTCGGCACCGGGTCCACCGCACGGCACTTCGTCGATCTTCTCGGCCAGCGGGTTGCGCAGGGTCTTGACGTCATCTGTGTGCCGACTTCTGAGGTAACGGCCGAGCAAGCGCGCACCCTCGGCATTCCGCTCTCCGACCTGGACCGTCTCGGCCGCCTTGACCTGACCGTTGATGGCGCTGATGAGCTCGATGCCAATCTTAACCTGATTAAAGGTGGCGGTGGCGCTTTGCTTCGAGAAAAGATCGTGGCAGCCGCCTCCAGCACCATGATTGTCATCGCCGATAGCTCTAAAGTCGTTGAAACCCTGGGGCGCTACCCGCTGCCGATCGAGGTCAACCGCTTTGGGCTCGGCGCTACGCGCCAGTTCGTCGCCGACATTCTCAAGGCGCACGGCGCCGAGGGCACCCTGAAACTGCGCGGCGAAGACAAGGGTGAAGTCTTCACGACCGATGGTGGGCACGTGATCTTGGATGCTTTTTTTGGCCGCATTTCGCAGCCAGAAGCGCTGTCACGCGATCTGCTCGATATTCCCGGAGTGGTCCAGCACGGGCTTTTCCTCAATATGTGCAGCAAGGCTTATGTGGCGGCGCCTGATGGCGTAAAGACACTTCTCAAGGGCAACTGACTTCAAGCCCGCAACTGAAGACATGGGGAACCGGATGAACATGGATTTTATGCGCGGCGCCAAGGCGATCTTTGCTGCCGTCGTCACTGCCGGGATGATCGGTCTTGCCGCTCCTGCTTTCGCGCAGGAAGTCGCGCCCGAGCAGCTGGCCCTCGCCCGCAAATATATCGATCTGACCGACCGCGGCGCCGTCTATGAAACGACGGTCGTAGAAACCGGCGTCCGCACCATGCAGCAGATCGTGCAGCAGAACCCGGAAATCATCGATCAGACTAATGCTGCCATCACCAAGGTCATAGAAGAATATCGCGGTCGCAAAGGGGAGCTTCTCGATCAGTTCGCCCGCGTCTATGCCCTGCGTTTTTCGATGGAAGAACTGCAGCAAATTGTTACCTTCTACGAGTCTCCGACGGGCCAGAAGCTTGCTCTGGCGAATTCCGAAATCAACACGGATCTTCAACGCGTCATGCAAGTCTTCTCCGGCAATCTGCAGCGAGAGTTTTTCGCCAAGGTCCGCGCCGAACTCCGCGCGCAGAATATCGAGCTCTGATAAGTCCGGCGTTCGAACACCGACCCCGCCCTTGTGCGGGGTCTTTTTTTGTCGACAAGATAGAGTATCTATATCGTTAGATTGCGATAAAGCGTGGGGCGAAGATGGCTTATGATTATGATCTCCTGGTGATCGGGGCTGGCTCCGGCGGCGTCCGCGCTGCCCGTATGGCTGCTACCTATGGTGCCAAGGTTGCCATCATCGAAGAGTTTCGTGTCGGCGGCACCTGCGTCATTCGCGGTTGCGTTCCCAAGAAGCTCTATGTCTACGCGTCCCGTTTTTCCGATCAGTTCGATCTGGCGCCGAGCTTCGGCTGGCAGGTCGATGCAAGCTTTGATTGGCCGACCCTCGTTTCCGCTAAGGAAAAGGAAATCACCCGGCTTGAATCCGCCTATACGGCCAACCTCGAAAAGCCGGGCGTCGAAATCATCAGGGATCGTGCTGTCGTCACCGGCCCGAACAGCCTGCGCCTTGAGGGCTCAGGCAAGGAACTGACCGCTGAACGCCTGCTGATCGCCACCGGCTCGCATCCCTTCATTCCTGAAATTCCCGGCGCCGAATTCGGCATCACCTCCAACGAAGCTTTCGATCTCCCCACGCTGCCCAAAACCATCCTTATCGAGGGCGGTGGTTACATCGCGGTAGAATTCGCCACCATCTTCGCCGGTCTCGGCGTCGATACGACGCTGATCTACCGAGGCGACTGCATTTTGCGCGGCTTCGACGACGACATGCGTCGCGCCCTTGAGGCGGCGCTGACCGATCGCGGCGTCCGTACCATCTACCAAACCACCATCGCCTCCCTCGCCAAAGCCGGCGAAAAGGTTCAGGCCACCTTTAGCGATGGCGTCACCGCGCCCTATGACGTCGTCATGTTCGCCACCGGCCGCCGAGCCAACACCACTGGCCTCGGCCTCGAAACCGCCGGGGTCAAGCTCAACGACAATGGCAGCATCGCCGTCGACGCCTATTCTCAGTCTTCGACGCCCTCGATCTATGCTGTCGGCGACGTGACCGGCCGCGCCCAGCTGACCCCGGTTGCCATTCGAGAAGGCTGGTATTTCGCCGAGACTGTCTACAACAACAATCCCCAAAAGGTTGATCTGTCGCTGATCCCGACCGCAGTCTTTACCGAGCCCGAAATCGGCGTCGTCGGTCTGACCGAAACTGACGCCTCTACCCACGGTGATATCGACGTCTATCTCGCCCGCTTCCGCCCCATGCAGAACGTGCTCTCGACCCGCACGGACCGCATGGTGATGAAGCTGATCACCGAGAAAGACGAAGGCAAGGTGCTTGGCGTGCACATCTTTGGACCCGGTGCGGGCGAAATGATCCAGCTTGTTGGCGTCGCCATGAGCATGGGCGCCACCAAGAAGGATCTCGATCGCACCATCGCGCTCCACCCGACGGCCGCTGAAGAGCTCGTGACCTTCAAGGCTCCGAGCTACACCTATCGTGATTGCAAGCGGGTAGGATAGACGCCAAAGCCCGCTTTGGACTTGGCAGCCCGTGTCGGTATTGCTAGACCGCCCCAACCCGCAAGATGCCCCGCGTGAGCGAGACGACCATGACCACTTGGACCCCCAGCAGCTGGCGCGAAAAGCCTGTTCTTCAGGTTCCCGCCTATCCCGATCCCGCTGCCTTGGCGGAAGCCGAACGTCAGCTCGCGACCTTCCCGCCGCTGGTCTTTGCCGGCGAAGCGCGTGAACTAAAGGCACGCCTGGCCGCTGTTGCTCGCGGCGAGGCCTTCCTGCTTCAGGGCGGCGATTGCGCTGAAAGCTTTGCCGAACATGGCGCGGACCATATCCGCGACTTCTTCCGCGTCTTCCTGCAGATGGCGGTGGTTCTCACCCACGGCGCCTCAAAGCCGGTGGTCAAAGTGGGCCGCGTTGCCGGCCAGTTTGCCAAACCTCGCTCAGCCGATACCGAAACCATTGAAGGCGTCGAACTGCCGAGCTATCGCGGCGACATCATCAATGCCATCGAGTTCACCGAAGCGGCGCGTGTGCCCGACCCTGACCGCATGCTGCAGGCTTATCGCCAGTCCGCCGCGACGCTCAACCTGCTTCGTGCCTTCTCCATGGGTGGCTATGCCGAATTGACGCGCATCCACGAATGGACCATGGGCTTCATGAAGGGGTCAAACTGGAACGTCCGCTTCGAAGAAGTCGCGCGTAAGATCGATGATGCCATCACCTTCATGGCAGCCCTCGGCCTCAATCCGGACAATACCCCGGCGCTCAAGCAGACCAGCTTTTACACCAGCCATGAAGCCTTGCTGCTTGGTTATGAAGAGTCGCTGACCCGTCGCGATTCCATCACGAACAATTATTATGCCACCTCTGGCCACATGCTCTGGATCGGCGACCGCACCCGCCAGCCCGATGGCGCCCATGTCGAATACTTTGCCGGCATCCACAATCCCATCGGCATCAAATGCGGCCCGAGCCTTGCGAATGACGATCTCCTGCGTCTTCTCGATCGCCTGAACCCGACTGATGAAGCCGGCCGCATCACGCTGATCTCGCGCTTCGGCGCCGATAAGGTCCACGAACACCTGCCGCGTCTCGTCGAAACGGTCCAGAAGGCTGGCCGCACCGTCGTCTGGTGCTGCGATCCGATGCACGGCAATACCATCAAGGCCTCAACAGGCTACAAGACCCGCCCCTTCGATCGCGTCCTCACCGAAGTGCGCAACTTCTTCGAAGTCCACCGCGAGATGGGCACCTATGCCGGCGGCGTGCACATCGAAATGACCGGGGACGACGTCACCGAATGCGTCGGTGGTCTCTCGGCCGTTACCGAGACAACCCTGTCGGATCGCTATAACACCTATTGCGACCCACGCCTCAATGCGAGCCAGGCCCTTGAGCTGGCTTTCCTCGTCGCCGAGGAAGTTCATGCGCAAAAGCCCCCGGCGCAGCGGCGGCTCGCCGGCGAGTAAGCCGCCGTTAAGCCGTTGAACTCATTACTAGGCCGCGCGTTGTAATAAGCTGCGCGGCCTTTCCTTTGCCCGGATAAGCGGCGAAGATCGCATCGTCCAAGTAACGGGTAGTTCATGCCGAGATCTCTGTTTCCCAACGCCGCGCCCGAAAGGCGAGCCGAGCTTGAGCGAGACTCGACCGTCAAATTGCTCAACGACTATGACTGGTCAACGAACCCTCTTGGCACCATTCCCGAATGGCCGGAGAGTTTGAAGGGGGCGGTGAGGCTGATGATGGTGGCGTCTACGCCCATGGTCATGCTTGTCGGCCCGCAGGCTATCCTGATCTACAACGACGCCTACGGTGTTTTTGCCGGCCAGAAGCACCCCGACATCTTCGGCATGCCCGCTCTCGAAGCCTGGCCCGAAATCGCCGACTTCAATCGTCAGAACATCGTGCGGGGTCTCGAAGGAGAGTCCTGGACCCTCAGCGATCAGGAATTGGTGCTGAACCGCCATGGCGGCCCGGAGTCGGCCTGGATGGATCTGCACTACAGTCCCATCATGGGCGATGACGGTCATTCCATGGGCACGCTCTGCATTGTGCATGAAACAACCGATCGCATGCTGACCGAAAAGGCGCTCGCTCGCAGCGAAGAGCGCCTGACGCTCGCCCTTTCCTCCTCCGCCCTGGTCGGCACTTGGGACTGGGACACGATCAACAACATCGTTACCGCCGACGATCAGTTCGCTGATCTCTACAACGTCGACTCCCAAGTCGCCGGTCTCGGTGCTCCCATCGAGCAATATCTTCTGGCCGTCGAGCACGAGGATCTGCCGCGCGTCAATGACGATCTGCAGCAATCGATTGTTAGCCGCACTGACTTCCGCAGCGAGTACAGGGTCGTTGCCCCCGATGGCACGCGCCGCTGGGTCGTTGCCTCTGGACGCCCTCGCTTTAATGCCGAGGGACAAGTCTACCGCTTTCCGGGCGTCGTCATTGATATCACCGAACAGCGCCGTGCTGCCGAAGCGCTCGCCAAGAGCGACCTCGAGTTTCGAACGCTTGCAGACGCCATGCCGCAAATGGTCTGGGCCACGCAGCCAGACGGCTATCATGATTATTACAATGCCCGCTGGTACGAATTCACTGGTATGGAGCCGGGAACAACCGATGGAGAGGGCTGGAACGGCGTGTTCCACCCCGAGGATCAGGATCGAGCCTGGTCGGTTTGGCGAAAGTCGCTCGAAACGGGCGAGCCGTACCAGATTGAATATCGTCTTAGGCACCACAGCGGCGCCTATCGCTGGACGCTCGGACGCGCCCTCCCTATTCGAGATGAAGCTGGCCGCATTGTTCGCTGGATTGGCACCTGCACCGATATCCACGAATCGAGAAAAGCCGCAGAGGAGCGCGAACTCGTCGCCCAGGAACTGAGCCACCGCATCAAAAATATCTTTGCGGTGCTTACCGGCATTGTTTCGCTGTCGGCGCGTGGCCGTCCCGAGATCAAGCCTTTTGCCGACCAGCTTCGCCAGCGCATCTTTGCCCTAGGCGAGGCGCACGATTTCGTCCGTCCGCAAACATATCTGTCCGACGGCCCAAAAGGGCAGGGGACCTTGTCTGCCCTGGTCGCACGTCTCATGCGCCCCTACGAGACCGAAGATGGGGCAGGCCGCATCCACTACTCGGGCGATGACACAGTCATTGACGATGCTGCAGCCACACCACTGGCGCTGCTCTTCCATGAACTTGCCACCAATGCCGCCAAATATGGCGCCTTGCAGGGTGCTGAAGGATGGGTCGACCTTACAGGTCGACTGGATGGCAATGAGTTTTATCTCACTTGGAAAGAGCGGGGCGGTCCTGAGATGGCTGCACCCAGCCAGCTTTCAGGCTTTGGTTCACGGCTGATCGAACTGTCCGTGACAGGCCAGATGCACGGCAAAATCGACCGTTTCTGGGAAACCGATGGCCTCAAGGTGGAGCTCGCCCTGCCGCTGTCGTCGCTGATGCGCACCAGTCGTCTTCGGACCTTGGAAAAGAATGAGGACGCCTGAGGCGTCCCAAAAACATTTCCTAAACGAGCAAGTTACTTCAGGTTGCCTGGGCAGTACCGCCCGGCCAATCGAACAATCGTAAGCGTCTAGGCGGTTGTGCATCGGCCGCTGCGCGCTTCGCCATGGCATAGTTGACGACGTCACGCAGGTCACGCTCAGCCACGGGCTTGGAAACCACCCCGATTGTGCCAGGAACGCCTGCACCAAGCTGAGCTGGATTTGCAGTTAGAAATATAACGCTGGCGCCATGGGTTTGAGCCAGGATCCGTCCGATTTCGATACCACTCGGCCCATCACGCAAGTTGAGGTCGACGAGAGCGATTTCGGCCTCACTTGCCAGCCGTAGGGCGCCTTTTTTGTCTGCAGCAATACCGATTGGATCAAGACCCATCTCGGCAACGATCTGCTCGATCTCTGAAGCGACGAATATTTCGTCTTCAACGATAAGGACACGGCAAGGCATTACAAGATGGTCTTCTGACTAGAGAACATTCGGACCGACAACGCCAAAAATTGAATAGGGTTGCACACCACCGCGTCAAATCGAGCGGTTTCGCAAATGAGCATGTGCGCCGGAGGTTACTAAACTCCGAATAGGCGACAAACTGGCTTAGAGGAACATTAACCCTAATCATCGATAAACGTTCCACGATCCAACAGGTGCGGACGGGGAGTGTGTGATGAAGCTTTATGCAGCAGGTATTCTGGCAAGCCTTGCGACAATCTCATCCGCTTCGGTCTTAGCCGCTGACTATGGCGCATTGCCGCCGCTGCGCCCCGCCTACCCGCAACAGTGGGAAACGCCGGTCAGCGATCCACTTCGGATCGAGCTTGGCGTTCGCTATTGGTATTCGATCGGCAAGCAGGAACACCAGATCGGGTCCTTCAACCAGACCACCGACAGCAAGAGCCATGTCGGTGAAGTTTTTGCTCGCATCGAAGATCACGAGACCCGATCGTACCTCGAAGCCTTTGGTGGCTATGGCGTCGCGCACGACGGCACCTACACCACCAACGGTACGACCCAATCCCTGCCGGCCTATCGCCTCGGCTATGCCGGCGCCGACTTTGCCTATCTTCCTTTTGGCGGAGAGAGCGTCGGGCTCGGATTTGTGACTGGCTATCAATACACCAATGATAGTCCAGATACGGGCCGAGCAAATTTCTATACTGGAGGCTCGACCCAGGTCGGCGGCCTGTACCAACTCTCCGGTGGCAACAGCCAGATCAATAATTTCGAGTTCCACCAGCTCAAGCTCGGCCTCGCGACCAAGTTCGATACTGGTAGCTTCGATATCCTTGGTGAAGCAGCGGCTATTCCATATTCATGGGTCACAGGCACTTACGGCGCTTTGCAGACCGTCAACAACACCACCACTTCCGGCCAAGGCTCCGCAGCCGCCGTGAACGGCCACGCCTACGGCGCAACCGGCAAACTGATGGTTGGCTTCAAGCCTACAGAGAATCTCGCCATTCGCGTCGGTGGTCGAGCCACCTATCTGACCGGCGAGTACGATGTGACGTACCGGACCTACAGCATCCCCAACACTACAAGTTCGGCTGTCGCGCAGCAGAACTACATCGTCGAGCACAACCCCTTCTCCATGCTCCGCTATGGTGCATTGCTCGAAGTGGCCGGCAGCTTCTAATCAGCCAGGGTGCTTGCTCTCGAAGGGGCCAGCGGCTAAGTCTTGCCCGCGTTCGGCCGCGGGCCGGGCGGCCCGTCCATATTCTTTAGGCAGCTTCCGTGACCGACCAGCTCAGAATTGCGCTCGCCCAGCTCAATCCCAAGGTCGGTGACCTTCAAGGCAACCTCGCACTGGCCCAAAAAGCCCTGGCCGATGCCGCTGCGGCCAAAGCCGACATCCTCATGCTTTCCGAGCTGTTCCTGACTGGCTATTTTCCGGACGATCTGCTCTTTAAGGCGCAGTTCCTCGCCGATGCTAAGGCCGCAGCCGAGGCGCTCGTCGCCGATACGGTCGGTACAGGCGTCACCCTCATCCTGCCGACGATCTGGCAGGAAAACGCCAATCTCCACAATGCCGTGCTGGTGGCGGAGAACGGCGAAATCATCGCCAAGCGCTTCAAGCGCGAGCTGCCCAATACCGACGTCTTTTACGAGAAGCGCTATTTTACCGCCGGCCCACTGCCGTTTCCCGTCACCATCAAGGGCGTCTCGGTCGGCATCCCGATCTGCGAAGACATCTGGCATCCCTGGGTCTGCGAACACCTTGTGCGTGAAGGCGCCGAAATCCTTCTCTGCCCCAATGGGTCGCCCTATTGGACCAACAAGCAGCACATCCGCAAGGAATTGGTCCGCAAGCACGCCCTCGAGTTCGGTGTCCCGCTGCTCTATCTCAACCAGGTCGGCGGCCAGGACGAACTGGTCTATGATGGCGCCTCCTTCGCCATCGCTCCCGGCGACAAGCTGGTCCTTCAGGGCAAGAGCTTCGAGACCGATTTCATCGTTTCGGATTGGACGTTGGGCACCGATGGCTGGACCTGCACCAATGGCCGCGTCGAAAATCTGAGCTCGGTGGAGGAAGCCCCCTGGCGTGCCGCTGTTCTCGGCCTTCGCGACTATGTTTTCAAAAACGGATTTAGCCACGTCGTGCTGGGCCTCTCGGGCGGCATCGACAGCGCCGTCGTCGCCGCCATGGCTGTTGATGCCTTCGGACCCGAAAAGGTCCACTGCATTATGCTGCCCTATCGCTACACTTCCGAAGACAGCCTTCGCGACGCCAAGGACTGCGCCGCCCGGCT
>CAJYKO010000063.1 GCA_913775215.1 uncultured Devosia sp.
AGGCCGTATCACGGCCGGCCTTCGTGCTCTGGCAACGACGGCACGTCGCCTGCAGGATAAAGATTATTCGGTCCGCGTCGCTATTCCGGGGCGCGACGAAGTAGCGGCCGTGGGCGTCGCCTTTAACAAGATGGCCGAAGAGATCAGCTACCACACGGAAAATCTCGAGGGCCTGGTTGCCGAGCGCACGCGCGATCTAGAGAAGGCAAACCTGGCGATTTCGACGCTCAACCAGCGGCTGGAATCGGAGAATTTCCGCCTTGGCGCCGAACTCGATATCGCCCGCAAGATACAGATGATGGTCCTGCCCAAGGAAGACGAACTCGGCACCGTCGAGCGGCTCGAGATCGCCGGCTATATGTCGCCGGCCGACGAGGTGGGCGGGGACTATTACGACGTGCTGCACGCCGGTTCGCGCGTCAAGGTCGGCATCGGCGATGTCACCGGCCACGGGCTTGAAAGCGGCGTGCTGATGCTGATGGTACAATCGGTCGCCCGCGGTCTGCAGGAAAGCGGCAATTCGAACCCCCGCGAATTCCTCGAAGTGCTGAACCGCGCCATCTACAAGAATATCGAGCGCACCCGCACCGACAAGCACTTGTCGCTGGCATTCCTCGACTATGACGACAACCGTGTGACCCTCTCCGGGCAGCACGAAGAAGTGCTGGTGATCCGCGCCGACGGCACGAGCGAGCGAGTGGAAACCATGGATCTCGGCTTCCCTGTCGGTCTTGAAAGCGAGATTGGGCCGTTCATCGACACGCTCGAGATCGCCTTTACCACCGGCGACTTTATCGTGCTGCACACCGATGGCGTCACCGAAGCTGAGGGGCCCGATGGCAGCCTTTTTGGGTTCGACCGCATGCTCGACAGCGCCCTGCGGCACCGCCAGGGCAGTGCTGAGCAGATTAAGGCCGGCATTATCGGCGACCTGATGAGTTTTATCGGCACCCAGAAGGTGCATGACGACATCACCCTCGTGGTCATGAGGCACAAATGAGCGCTCCCGTCCAATTCGGCACCATCGGCTTTTCCAATGGCCCCGAGGCCGTAGCCAACCGCGTGCAGCTCGCCGATGGGCCGCTCGATCTCAGTTGGCACCATTGCACCACCACCTCGGATTTTTTAGGCGAGTTTTTTGCGCTGCAGCGGCGGGGCAACAGCACCCAATTCAACGAGACGCGCCACGGCATCGGCTACCTGGCTAACGAATTGCTGGAAAATGCGATCAAGTTCCGCCAGCCGGGCAATATCCAGGTCGAATGCTCGCTCGAAGATGCACGCTTTGAAATCAAAGTGACCAATCTGGTGGCGGAGGATGTCGCAACGCGGTTCCAGTTGCTCCTCAGCGAGCTGACATCTCGCGATCCCGGCGACTTGCTGATAGAGCGGATCGAAGCAAATGCGGCGGCTTCGTCCTCTTCGGGATCGGGATTGGGTCTGCTGACGCTGATGAACGATTATGGCGCCGAACTGGGTTGGGTCTTTACCCCCAACGCAGACGCCGTCCGCCTCGAGACATATGCCAGTCTCAATCTTTACTGACACATTCTTTTCGGAACGCACCTTATCATGGAAACTAAGACCAACGATTATCGAGTCTGGAGCGAGGGCTCGATCATCCATTACGAAGGCACTATGCGCCTTTCGGGCGTTGAGGCCTATGCACCCATTCTGGAACTGATGGAACAAGTGCTCAATTCCAAGCCGGACGCCATTGTTCTGGACCTCACCGAGCTCGAGTTCCTCAATTCGTCCGGCATCAACCTTCTCGCCAAATTCACCATCGAGGTGCGCAAGCGGGCCGATGTGGGTTTGACGGTCAAGGGCGCGACCCGCGTTCCGTGGCAGTCCAAATCCCTGCCGAACTTGAAAAAGCTCTACCCCGCACTCGAACTCGTCATCAGCTGACCGGCGGTTCTTTTGAGGGTAGGGGAACAACTGGCGCGTCAGGTCGGTGCGCTTCTGATGCCGCCGCCGCGCGGCAAGCGGCACAAGCCAGAGGAAATCCTCTACGGGCTCGATGAGCGCCCGCCGCTTGGCACGCTTATCTTGATCGGCCTGCAGCATGCAGCGCTTTCGCTGATGCTCGGCATCTATGCGGTCATCGCGGGCCAAAGCATCGGCCTTGGCAGTGCGCAGACGGCACACTATGTCGCGTCCTGCTTTTTTGTACTTGGCCTTGGTACGATGCTGCAGGCAATGCGGACGCGCTTCACCCCCGGCGTGCCGCTTGTGTCCATGCCAAATTCCCTATCGCTCGCCGCTTATGTGGCGGTGGTCGTACAGTTCGGCCTTGGCGCGGCCATGGGCGCGATCATTGTCTCCAACCTCGCGGTGATCCTCCTGGCGCGGTTTTTGCCGCGGCTGCGTGCCGTTTTCCCGCCGGAAGTCATCGGCGTCGTGGTGTTGATGCTAGGGCTGTCCATGGTCGCGGGCGGCGTCGAGCGGAGCACGGGTCTTGGCAACGGAGACGTCGTCTCATCCGGCGCGGTGATCGTTGCCGGGATCACCGTTGCCATTGTAGTCGCCCTTTCGGTTTGGGGCAGCGCGCAGATGCGCACCATGGCCGTGCTGATGGGCACGATTTGCGGGGTTGCGGCTGCGTTCCTCGCCGGGACGACCGATCTCGATGCGTTCAGCGGCATTGCCGAATTGCCGGTGCTGGGCGTGCCGATCATCAGCACACCCCTGCCCTGGCCGGTCCTGATCCCAGCTGCCATAGCCCCGATCTTTCTGACCGAACTGCTTTCGGCGATGGACCAGTTCGCCTGTGCCTTGACGCTCGACAAGCTGAACGATGCCAGATGGCGCCGGGCCGATATGCCTATGGTGTCTCGTTCCATCATGGCCTCCGGCATCGCCAATGTGCTTCATGGTCTATCGGGCCAGCTGACGAGCGG
>CAJYKO010000064.1 GCA_913775215.1 uncultured Devosia sp.
AATCTTGGGCACCATGGTCTGGTTGTCGGCGGAGAGTAGCATCGAGGTCGTGGCGAAGTCGTTGTAGGCGAGCAGGAACGAGAACAGCCCCGTCGTCACCACGCCCGGCCACATCACCGGAATGATCACGCGGCGAAAAGCCTCGAAACGCGAACAGCCATCGACCATGGCGCTTTCATCAAGATCCTTCGGGATCGAAAGAAAGAACGAATGCAGCATCCAGAGCGTGAAGGGCTGGTTGATAGCGACGAGCACGATGATCGAAGTCGGCAGCACGCCCCAGATATTGAGCTGGAAGAAAGGCAGCAGATAGCCAGAAACCAGCGTGATATGCGGCATAGCGCGGAACACCAGCGCCAGGATCAGGATCCAGAACGCATAGCGCTGGCCTGACCGCGCCAAGGCATAGCCGCCGAGCGTTCCGAGGGTGAGCGAGATGACGGTGACTGAGACGGTGACGATCGCCGTATTGCCCACCGCGCGCCAAAATTCGCGGGTCACCCAGGCGCCATAATAGCCCGACCCGGTAAAGGCGCTGCCATCGTTCTGGCGCTGGGTGTAAACGCCAAAAATCGCGTTCCACCAGCTTTCGCGGGAGAAGAAATCTGGCTCGACCTTGAACGACCCCCAGACCGTCCAGAAGAACGGAAAGGCGGCAAGGACTACCCAGACGACGATGAAACCGGTGATCAGGATGGTAAGGCCCATCGGGCGCTTATGGGATAGCGTTGCTTGGGACATGTCAGACCACCTTATGGTTGAATTCCCGCCAGGTGCGGATCAGCACTGGGGTCAGGAGAATGACGACGCCGATAATTGTCAGCACCGACGTGGCGCCGGCCGAGCCGAAGAGTTGTGCGTCACCGGCGAGGTCGTTGAAGATCATCCAGCTGAGCGAAGTCGCATTGGCCTCGGCGGAGAAACCAACGATCGGCTCGAACACGCGGAAATTGTCCATGAGCTGCACCAGCGCGACGAAGGTCGCGAGCGGGGCAAGATGTGGAATGACGATATAGCGGATGCGCTCCCAGCGCGAAGCGCCGTCGATCATAGCCGATTCAAGCGTGTCGGCCGGCACGGTCTGGAGCCCGGCATAAAAGACCACGAAACTGAAAGGCGCATTGGTCCAAACGCCATAGAACAGCAGCGAGAACCATGTCAGCGCCGGCGACTGGCGCAGCGACAGGGTTGGATCATTGAAGACATGGCGCAGCGTCGCGCCGATGATCCCATTGGGCTGGATCATCCAGTAAAGGATCAGCGAGCCGATCAGCGGCGTGATGATCATGGGCAGGAGCGAAAAGAAGATCACCGGACCCTTGGTGACTTTGGGCAGCGTGTTTACGGCCAGCGCAATGGCAAAACCGAGTGCCATCGCGAGCGGGGTCACGACAAAGCAGAAGACCAGCGTGAAGCTCAGCGCCTTGTAGAACGGCAGGTTGTAGATGCGGGTGACGATGTCGCCAAAGCCGGTGTTATTGGCGAGGATGGCGCCGATCTCGTTGACCGCCAGATGGCCGCGATTGAGATAGGTCCCAAAACCATTGAACTGGCCCATCGGCTGCGCGGCCTTGAGTTCGGCCATCGCCGCAGTGTCGACGCGCGTTTCCTTGGTACATCCGCCGAACGGCTGGCAGCTTTCGACCTCGACGAGGATGCGCCCATGTTCGACATGGAAACTCTGCACCACGACCGAGACGATCGGCAGCGCGATAAAGAGCGCCATAGCGATCAGCGAGGGCAGAATGAAAGCATAGAATGTCTTGTGCGGCATGCAATGCCTCCTCGACGTTTGAGCGGGGAGTACGCACTGAAGTTGCGCCGGATCGGGCGCAATGGCTCAGTCGACACCCTCCCCTTCTAGGGAGGACCAAGGGTGGAGGGTCGATCGCCACGATATCGTGGCTCACATCAACCCTCCCCGCCTCCCCCATCACGGGGAAGATGCGGTTCAGTGCACCGGGGCAGTCTTCTGCCCCGGAGAAGAGACAACCTTAGAGGTATCCGCCTTCCTTAGCGGCGGTATCATAGGCCGCTTTGACGTCCGCCAAAGCCTGGCTAGCGTCTTCCTTACCGGCCATGTATTCGGCCAATTCCGAAGAGAGCGCTGTGTGCAGGAGGCCCATATAGGGCTGCATCGGATAGGCACGGGCGCCAGCATTGGCGGTCGCAATCACGCCGACTGCGTTCGGACCCGGCTCATAGCCTTCGACGAGCCAAGTCGCGACGGTTGGGTTGGCAGCGACCATTTCTGGGCTGATGCCATGCACCATGGCCTGGAACGAGGCGGCAGCGTCTTCATCCGAAATGTTCTTGGCAATGGTGAAACCATCCCACCAGAGCGCAACCGCCGGGGTCGTGCCGCCACCGATGGTGGGCGCGCCAGCCATCACGGTGTTCTCGACGACCCCTTCGGCAGCGCCTTCACCCTTGAGCATGTCGCCAGCGAGCGAGCCCCACTGCACCATCATAGCAACCTTACCGGCCTTATATTCGGCCTGAATGCCATTGGCGTCGAAGGTCAGGTAGTCCGGGTCCATATAGGCGGTCAGCGCCTTCATGGTTTCGAGAACCTTCATGCCGTTTTCGTTGTCGATAGCGAGTTCGGCCGAACCGGGCGCGAAGAATTCGCCGCCCGTGCCGAGATAGGCATTGACGAACTCCGCGGCGAGGTCCCAACCGGGCTTGTCGGAAGCCGCGAGCGGATATTCCATCAAGCCATCGGCCTTGATCTTTTCGGCGGCAGCCAGGATGTCCTCATAGGACTTCGGCTCGGCAATGCCGGCCTTGTTGAGGATATCCTTGCGATAGAACAGGTGCTGTGCATTGCCCATAAAGGCAACAGCCATGGTCTTGCCGTCGATCTTGATCAGCTGGTTCGGCTGCAGCGAAGCGCCATATTCAGCCACGAGATCATCGAGCGGGCGAATGAGATCATCGTTCATCAAAGGAACGATGGAATTATTGGCGACGACCGCAACCGTATATTCGGCGGGATTGATCGAGAGCGCCGGCACCTGGAGGTTCTTGTGCTCGGCCGTGGCGTTGGCCGTGACCGTCACGCTGTCGCTGGCGCATTCTTCGGCCGTCTTGTTGACGAGACGCAGCGCCTCAAAGTCATTGCTCAGAATACGAACCGAACCGGCTTCGATCCCACATTCGGCATAAGCAGCACCTGCTCCAAGGGCCAAAGCAACCGTCGAAACGGCGAGCATAAAGAAGGGCTTCATTGTGTTCTCCTGGCTCGGCACATTCGTGCCGTTGCGTTATTGCGACGTCCCTAGGGGCGGCGCTCCCTGCTGGCGTTCCCCACCAACCACATCCGAACACACCCCATTTTGCATTCGTATGCAA
>CAJYKO010000065.1 GCA_913775215.1 uncultured Devosia sp.
TTCGGCGAACTGTTCGGAATTCGGAGCCGCAAAGACTGATGAAACTGGATCGCCGCTTCACCAACGGCCTTGCTTGGGCCGGGGCACTGCTTGTTATCGGTATTCCGGCCGCTGACTTTGTGACCGGTACCTTTGCAGGCACCCCGAGCGTCGCCGTCGTCGATGCGGAAGCTGAAGCGCCAACAACCGATGCCACGAAGCCCGTCACTGCGGCGACGACCTCGCCTTCAACACCTGCGAGCACAAAGCCGCAAGCAGTTGCCAATGTCGATCCGGTCGGTGGTCTCCTTCAGTCCGGCAAACCGCTCCCCAGCTATATCACTGGCGGCGATGCACCAGCGACCCCAGCGAAGCCGGTGGCCACGACGCCGGCCAAGCCGGCAAATGCGCCAGCCGTGCAACAGCCCAGCCAACCCGCGCAGGCATCTACGCCCGCAGTGACGCCGACACGCCCGACGATCACGACGCCCGACCAGCAGGTCGCCGCCTTGCCCGCGAAGGTTGCGCCAACGCCGATGCCGCTTTCGATGCGTCCGCGACCAGTTTCGGTGCCGCTGGCTTCCACCGAGCCTCCGTTGATCATTGACCAGCCGACCGTGGCCAACACTCTGCCGCCCGCCTCCTTGCCGCAGGCACAGCAGATGCCGAACGATTTCGTGACCTCGCAGGATCTCGATACCTGGGAATCCGGCCCGCTCTCTGATTTTCTCGCCAATCGAAATCGCCGCAGCAGCGCGAATTACACCGTCCAGCAGAATGTCCCGCCGCCACCGCCCGAGCCGGTTTATGGCTATGACTCCAGTGGCTTCTGGCTCGATCAGGCGCCGCAGGGCGATCGACCGATCGGTCGCTATGAGGATGACGTCATCTATCTCCCCTATTGATCTGTCCCTGCCGGCCAGCTTGCATGCAATTGCCGCAATGGACCGGCAACCTCCATGGGTCTAGAGTTCGCCCGCTTCGCCGAGGCGGACTCGGCGGTCAAGAAGGGCAGACCCATGCTGTGCTGCGTACGCAAAGCGGAAGAAAATCGGGACATCTGGCACAAGCTGTCGAGCTTTCTGGGCTCGTTCTCGCAGCGCACCGGCGTTGTCGGTCACATCGCCAATATTCTCGATCCGGACACCTGGCTTCCCGGCGGTCGCGACGCGGCCTTCACGCTGGCGCTGATTGCGCTCTCTGCCAAGATGGCTGTTGCCGATGGAGCGGTAACGGCGTCTGAAGTTCGCGCCTTCAACGCCACGGTCGAGATCACCAAGGGCCAGGAGCCGCAGGTCGAGCGTTTGTTCAACCTCGCAAAGCAAGATGTCGCCGGCTACGAATCCTATGCCCGCAAGGTGGCGCGTTTTTTCGCCAATTCGCCGGAAACGCTCGAGCATGTGCTCGATGGACTTTTCTTCATTGCCACCGCTGACGGTCTCGTCCATGAGGCAGAACTCGATTATCTGCGCTCGGTGAGCTCCATCTTCGGCTTCGACGAAGTGCGCTTCGAGCAGATCGCTTCCCAGCATGTCATGCTCGACGAAGGCGTCGACCCCTACCGCGTTCTCGGCCTCGCCCATGATGCGGCGCCTGAAGAAGTGCGCCGCGTTTATCGCCTGCTTGTTGCCGAGCATCATCCGGATCGTCTCATTGCCAAGGGCGTGCCCGAGGAGCTGATCGATGTGGCGACGGCCCGCATGGCGGCGATCAATCTTGCCTACCAAGCAATCACCAAGCCAAGACCGCAACCGCTCATTGCCTGATCTTGCCGCTTGACGCGGGGCAGGGTGCGCCCCTACATCGGCGCGCCAGTTGACCGGGTGACCGCTGGCATGAGGGTAACCTCATGCTGGAGGAAAGTCCGGGCTCCTTCGAAACACGGTGACGGCTAACGGCCGCCGGGGGCGACCCCAGGGAAAGTGCCACAGAAAGCAAACCGCCCCGGCATGCCGGGGTAAGGGTGAAAGGGTGCGGTAAGAGCGCACCGGGCCGCTGGCAACAGAGGCCGCACGGTAAACCCCACCGGGAGCAAGACCAAATAGGGATGACGCGGGGCAAGCCCCAGCCGGTTTTGAGGCCAGTCATCCGGGTTGGTTGCAAGAGTAGCCTGGCAACAGGCGCCTCAGATGAATGGTCACCACGTCGCGTTCGCGCGGCCCTACAGAACCCGGCTTATAGGTCAACTGGCGTTGCCCTCTTCCATACATGCCATAGTTTCGCCCCAGGGCCGAACCGGGGTTAATCTACATTGCGCGAAGATTACAGGATATTGCCATAAGTTCATGATTGTAATGATCTTTTTCTCTGTCATGCAATGTTCATGCAATGCTGGGGGCGCAATCTCTGTCTCGTGAACAACACACCAACGGAGACTTCCAAATGAAGAAGATCATCACCCTCGCAATCGCTTCGCTCGTTGTTGCCGGCGTCGCTACCCCGTCCTTCGCCGCTACCACCGGCCAGAACTGCGTGTTCAAGGACAAGGCTCTCTGCACCACTGAATCGCTCTCGCCGACCCAGGAAGACAACGCCTAATCTGTTCGCAGAATTAGCCATGCCTCGGGCTTCCGCCCGAGTCTGCCCGATGGCGGCTCGATCTTTGGTTTACCATGACCAGCTGATCCGGGCTGTCTCGGGCAATTTTGCCGTTGCTGGTAACACTTAAGCAAAGCGCTCGCCCTAGATGTTGGCTCAGGTCAAACACAGGGAAATCAGACATGAAAATCGTTCTCGCCAGCCTGATCGCCGTTGCTCTTGGCGCGTCTGCCGCCGCCCCGAGCTTTGCCGCATCGGTCTCTGATCCGAACAATTGCTACTTCAAGGACGCGTCGCTCTGCACCACCGAGAGCCTGTCGCCGACGACCGGCACGACTGAACCGGTGAACACAGTCACTATTCTCGTCTGATCTCATCGATCTTCCGACACTGATTGGCCCCCGGATTTCCATCCGGGGGCTTTTCGTTGTGAGAAGCGAGGCTGCAGCGGGACGCGCTCTTGCACATGATGGATCATCGCCTTAAAGCGTGGCCTTCACATTTTTTCCGCCGTAGACCGGCGGCACACGCTGTAGGAGTTGAGCGCGATGCCTCTGGCCACCCCCCATTATCTGATCGACGAAGTCGCGCTGGGGCGTAATCTTGCCTTGATCGATCAGTTGCGGTCTGCGTCCGGCGCCAAATGCCTTCTCGCGCTCAAATGCTTCGCGACCTGGGCGGCTTTTCCGCAGATTGCGCCGCACATGGACGGAACCACATCGTCCTCGCTCAACGAGGTTAAACTCGGCCGCGAAAAGTTCGGTGGCGAGAGCCATGCCTATTCCGTCGCCTGGTCCGATGACGAGATCGACGAGGCGATTGCCAATGCCGACAAGATCATCTTCAATTCCACCAGTCAGCTCAAGCGCTACGGTGCGCGCGCTGCGCATCTGCCCATAGGCCTTCGCGTCAATCCAGGCGTCAGCCATTCCCATTTCGATCTCGCCGATCCAGCACGCCCCTACAGCCGGCTTGGCGAAACCTCGGATGAACGCATCGAATGGGCGATGCAATACGTCTCCGGCTTCATGCTGCACTGCAATTGCGAGAACGATTCCGTCGAAGCTTTTTCGGCCCTTCTCGGTCAGATCGAAGCTAGACTAGGCCATTTCCTGGAGCGGCTTGAATGGGTCAGCCTTGGCGGCGGCCTTCATTTCACCAAGCCCGGCTATCCGATAGACGAACTGGCGGCGCGCCTCAGCGGCTTTTCCGAGCGCTTCGGTGTCCAGGTCTACCTTGAGCCTGGCGATACGGTCGTCACCGACACCACCTCGCTTGAGGTCAGCGTGCTCGATGTCGTCGATAACGGCAAAGCCATCGCCGTTGTCGACAGCGCGGTCGAGGCCCATATGCTGGATCTGCTCGTATATAGACAGGATGCAGCCGTGGCACCAAATGCCGGGGCGCACCGTTACATCGTCGCCGGCAAGTCATGTCTCGCCGGCGATATTTTCGGCGAATTCGATTTTCCACAGCCGCTCGAGGTGGGTAGCCGTATTTCCCTCCTCAATGCGGGTGGCTACACGATGGTGAAAAAGAACTGGTTCAATGGCGTTGCCATGCCAGCGATTGCGATCCGTCGACAAAATGGCGCCGTCGAACTCGTTCGTGAGTTTGGCTATGCCGATTACGTCTCCAGCCTCTCCTGATCCGGGCTGGGCAATGTCCACCACCAAGAAGGTGTTTCGTGCCAATTGAAAAAGAACATTTTGATCATCGGTGCCGGAGGTGTCGCGCAGGTCGCAGCCGTTAAGGCTGCCATGCACAATGATGTCCTTGGTGACATCAACATCGCTTCCCGCACCCGCGAGAAATGCGAAGCCATCATTGCCGGCATCATCGAGCGCAAGGCTCTGAAGCGCCCTGGCCTGATCGCGGCGCATCAACTCGACGCCATGGATGTCGAAGCGACCAAGGCTCTCATCCGCCAGACCAAGAGCCAGATCGTCCTCAATGCCGGCTCGGCCTTTCTCAACATGTCCGTGCTGCGCGCCTGCATAGAAGCGGGCGTTGCCTATATCGACACGGCCATCCACGAAGATCCGTCCAAGGTCTGTGAGCAGCCGCCCTGGTATGGCAATTATGAGTGGAAGCATCGCGAGACCTGCGAGCGCAAGGGAATCACTGCCATCCTCGGCGCCGGTTTCGACCCGGGTGTGGTCAACGCCTATGCCGCGCTCGCCGCACAGCACTATTTCGACCGTATCGATTCCATCGACATCATCGATGTGAATGCCGGCAGCCACGGCCGCTATTTCGCGACCAATTTCGATCCGGAAATCAATTTCCGCGAATTTACCGGTACGGTCTGGAGCTGGCAGAACAGCCAGTGGACCGCAAATGCCATGTTCGAGGTCAGTCGCACCGACGAGCTACCCGTCGTTGGCACCCACAAGACCTACCTCACCGGCCACGACGAGGTGCACTCGCTTTCCGCCAATCTCGGCGTACCGGATATCCGATTCTGGATGGGTTTTGGCGAGCACTACATCAATGTCTTCACGGTGCTGAAAAACCTCGGCCTCCTCTCCGAAAAGCCTGTGATCACTGCCGAAGGCCAGGAAGTCGTGCCGCTCAAGGTGGTCAAGGCCGTCTTGCCCGATCCGGCTTCGCTCGCGCCCGATTATGCCGGCAAGACCTTCATCGGTAACCTGATCAAGGGTCACCGCGGCGGTGCGGAAACCGAGATGCTGATCTACAACATCTGCGACCACGAAGAGACCTTCGCAGAAACCGGCAGCCAGGCGATTTCCTATACTGCCGGGGTGCCGGCAATAGCAGCGGCCATGCTGGTCGCGCGTGGCGAATGGGATTGCCACCACATGGCCAATATCGAGGAACTGCCGCCCGTGCCATTCCTCGGCCTGCTCGAGACCATGGGCCTTCCGACGCGCCTGCGTGATGCG
>CAJYKO010000066.1 GCA_913775215.1 uncultured Devosia sp.
GTTCACCGATTCCGCGCGGGCATCGCGCCTAGCGGCGTGCTTATCGAACGGCGGCGAGCCGACTCCTAGCATCTGGCACACCAATTCTCTTCATCGCACCGCACCATGAACCAAGGCCGCTTTACTACCCGCAACGCTCGTTATTGGCCCGATCAGCCGGCTGTGATTTACCGCGATCGGGTGCTTACCTTCAAACAGCTGGACGAGCGGTCGAGCCGACTGGCCAACGCATTGATCGCCTTGGGCGCGTGCAAGGGAGACCGTGTCGCTGTGCAGTCGTACAACCGTCCCGAACTGGTGGAACTGGAATGCGCGCTTTATAAGGCTGGTTTGGTGAAGGTGGCATTGAACGCTCGGCTGTCGCCGGCGGAGACAGTGGAAACCGTCAACAACGCCCAAGCCCGCATCATGTTGGCCGGCCCCGCACACGTGGCGGAGATCTCGAAGCTGCGAGCGCGCCTGACAGACGTAAAGACCTACGTTGCAATCGACGCGGCCGAGGATGGCTTCCTGGACTACGAAGCCCTGCTGGCAGACGCATCCGAGGTGTCGCCCAACGAGGAAATGGAGCCCGACGATCTGGCCGTGTTGCATTTCACCTCCGGCTCCACTGGGAAACTCAAGGCCGCCATGCAGACGGTAGGCAACCGCTTCGCTTCGTTACGCAAGGTGGTGATGGGCCGCATGCGCGCCCAGCCCGGCGACGTTCTCGCGCTGGCAGGTCCCATCACGCATGCCAGCGGCATGTTCATGCAGCCCTTCCTGTTCCAGGGCGGTGCCATCCTGCTTCACGACCGCTTCGATCCCGACAGCTTCTTGGCGTCGGTACAGCGCCACAAGGTGACGCACACCTTCCTCGTGCCCACCATGATCAACATGATCGTGGCGCATCCCAAAGCGGCCGAGTACGACCTATCTTCACTGCGCACTGTGTCCTACGGATCGGCGCCGATGGCGCCCTCGCGCATCAAGGAGGCCTGGAAGCTCTTCGGTCCGGTGTTGTCGCAGGGCTACGGCGCGGGCGAGACGACAGGCGGATTGATCGCACTGACCACCGAAGACCATCGCAAGGCCATCGAGGAAGGCCGCGAAGAGTTGCTCATGGCCTGTGGACGCTGCTTCAGCGAAAGCGAGGTGAAGCTGGTCGACGACAACGGCACAGAGGTAGCGCAAGGCGAGATCGGCGAGATCGTTATTCGAGGACCGGACGTCTTCGCCGGCTTCTGGCGCGAGCCCGAAATCACCGCGCAGACCTTGAAGAATAGCTGGTTGCATACCGGCGACCTGGCCCGCATGGACGCCGAGGGCTATATCGCCATCGTGGATCGCAAGAAAGAGATGATCATTTCGGGCGGCTTCAACGTCTATCCGTCGGAGATCGAACAAGTGCTGTACAGCCATCCTTCGGTGTACGAAGCCTGCGTAGTCGGCGTGCCGGACGCTACTTGGGGCGAGTCGGTGAAAGCCGTCGTCGTGCTGCGTGAGGGCCATGCCGCCGACGCCGAAGCGCTCGTGGCGCATTGCAAGGAATTCCTGGCCGACTTCAAGAAGCCACGCTCGGTGGACTTCGTGGCCGAACTGCCCAAGAACGCCAACGGGAAACTGTCGCGTAAGGAACTCAAGGAACGCTATTGGGCTGGTCAGGAACGGCGCGTGGCCTGAATCGGCGACTTGGCAACTTGGAAGAGTGTTCCGTGAAGACCAAACCATAGTGTGCGATGGGCAGCGATCCGGACTATCGCTTCTCGCTGGATAACGAGCGGACCATCGTGGCCTGGATCAGGACGGAGTCCGCGCTGCTGGCCGGGGCGTTGGTGTTGCATCAGCTGCGCGGCGTGCTACAACTGGGACGCGCTAACGGGTGGATCGCGGCCTGCCTGGCATTGATGGCGGCGCTGCTGGGCGCCAACGCTTATATGCGTTGGAGGCGCAATGAAATCGCGATGCGGCACGGCCTGCCACTGCCTCCGTCGCGGCTAGGCCTGACATTGGCCGCATGCGTCGCTCTGGTCTGTATAGAAGCCGCTGTCGCTATGTTGCTCGACGGCGGAATCTAGAGATTCAGGTGTGCAGCCCGAGCGCACTGGCCTCGCCTGGTCGCGGACTGCGATGGCCTTGCTCGTCAATACATTTTTGCTGCTGCGCATCGCAGTTCATGCCGACACTGTTGCGCTGAGCGCGATGACGGCTGTGCTGGTGTTTGCGGGCCTCGCGCTGCTCCAGTTTGCCGGGTTGCGCTGTAGGCAACTGCGCGAGACGATGGCAATCGTTACAGTTTGCCCGTCCCAAGTTGCCGCGGTCGCCGCCGCCTGCTGCATCGTCACGTTGATAGCCTTCTGCAAAATCGTTTTTGGGGATGACCTGGGCGCGGGTCATGCCGCAAAAGGCTGCAGAAACCGGGGTGCACGTATACCTGGCTAGCCGCGATTCAGCAAGTTGCGCGTTCGCTTTGAGCGTCAGTCCACAAACAGCTTTGCTGAAACTCTCCTGCGCCATTACCTACCTACGGCTCGACGAGTCCATCGTTCTACCGCTCATCATGAAGAATCGGGGGATGATAAATATTAAAATCATCCTCTGAATTAATATTCTTAAGGAGGTTCTGCAAAACTTCCCGGCCCGGTGGCAGGCAAGCATTGGATGGGCGAGGATCGGGGCCATGGACCAGATCAACCTCGGCCTCGACCCGCTGCCCAAGAAGACGCGCAAGGAAGTCTTCCTT